>DATEAH010000007.1 GCA_035288465.1 Patescibacteria group bacterium
TTTTTTGAAATTTAAATGAGACACTCATCAATCCCTTTTTATGGTGTCTCATTTGTCTCATCCGCCTTGGCGAGCCTTCGGCGAGACAGGTTTTTGCTTCAAAACCTCAAAAATGATGTAATATAATCAATCCCTATTTAAATTAGGTAAAAGACTAAGGAACAAGGTAACCCTCCTTCGCTAAAGCTTCGGAAAGGCAAGAAGGTTATAGACCAGTGTGGGGAGCCAAATTAAATGTTTTAATTTAGTTAAATTTACTAGAAAGTAAAACAATGACGACTTTTTATTTAATGAGACATGGCGAAGACAAAGACAATGCCGCCGGAATTTTAAACGGTCGGAGAGATGAGCACTTAACAATGAAAGGGATTCAACAGGCAAAAACAATTGCGCAAAAAATTAAAGATTCAAATTTAGCCATTGATGTAATTTATACTTCACCATTACTTAGAGCCGTTGAGACGGCCAATATCGTGGCTGATAAATTAAATTTAGTAAAGCCGATAATTTTAAATGATTTAGTTGAAAGAGAATTTGGCGTGATGACGGGAAAGCCGGTGAACCTGGTAGAAAAACTCTGCACACCTAAGATTTTAAAAATAGACGGCACTGTTTATTTTTTTGAAGCGGCGGCGGCGGAAACATTTCCTCAGCTTAAAATCAGAGCCCGACTGCTTTTGAATAAATTATCTAAAAGGCATTCTCGAGGCAAAATCCTGTTAGTTAGCCATGGTGATTTTGGTAAAATGATTTATGCCGCATTCTATCATTTAAACTGGCGTAAAGTTTTGAGTATGTTTTATTTTGATAATGGCAGTGTGGTGGAATTGTCTAAAAAAGCTAATTTTAAAAAACCGGTAGTTTTTAAATCAAATTAGGCTAAAATTTGTGAAATAGAATATATAGATTATAATTAATTTAGAAACTAAATATTAATGTTCCCGCCGGATAAGCGGGGATAAAGCCCCGCCGAAAATACGGACGGGGCAAGGAGGGGAAATGGATGCTGGGGAACCTACTAGTAATCTTGAGGAACAAACCCCAACTCCTAAATCTGGAGGCTCAAAAATTCTTTGGATTATCATCCCAATTCTTATTTTGGGCTTAGCAGTTTTAGGCTGGGGTTTTTATGGTGGAATTAAGACTAAGAAAATTGCCACCGAAGTTGAAAGTAAAATTGCCGAAAACGAACAAAAATGGCAAATTGATGAATTACTTAATCCAACCGAAAAGGTTAATAGTGCCGAAGACGTGGCAGCTCTGAAAGCTGACTACCAGGAAGTTTATGACGATTCAACCGCCGGGTTAGCAAAGCTTGAGACGCTAAAAGGAACCCGAAAAACCGCCGCCTTGGAAGCTGATTTGGCGCGTTTTTATCAATTAACGCAAAAAGCCAGCGGCAATGCGATTACCATGTTGAATTATTTGCAAGAAATGCAAAAAATTAGCTCAAGCTTTCCAACCGTTGATGCAACTGGCGTGGCTGAGTTAAAGACACAGCTGACGGCTTTTAAGGCCTCAGTTGACAAATCATTAGCGACTCTAAAAACCATTAAAACCACACCTTCATTAGAAGCGACAAACAAGAGTATGGTCACTGGTTTAACACAACTTTCCGGTTTATTGGGTCAAGCAATTACTGCTTTGGATAATAATCGTCCAGATCAAGTCCAATCATTGTTAGCTGGTTTTGCCACCTCGGCATCAAGTTTTGAAAGTGTCAAAATGCCAGATCAAACCGCGATGAAGAATGATATTGCTACTGATAGCGAGGTTGCCGAAATTAAGAGCTTAATAACCTCTATTAAAGCTAAGGTCGCCACTTGTAAAACGGTGATCTTTACTTTCTAAGATATCAATAATAGCTTTGAAATTATGTAAAATAGCTTGAAATAGCTTAGATTTTGTGTTAAAATGAAGATAGTGAGAGACTTTTAAATTCTCAAGAAAATTAATTTGGGCCCTATCGTCTAGTGGTTGGGACGTCCCGATAAACAAAATGACGTTATCGTCTAGTGGTCAGGACGTCAGGTTCTCAGCCTGATAACCCGGGTTCGAATCCCGGTAGCGTCAAAAAATTTATTATCGGGATAACAGGGGTTCGACTCCCCTTGGGGCTACCAAATTAATAATTTTTCGAGAAGGCAATAGCTCAAATTGAAGCTAAATTCTCAAGAAAATGAATTTTAGCCTTGACAGCCTCAGAGGCTGCTATATAATAAATTTGAAGCTAAAGACTCCTGAATATTCTTTCAGGGTAAAGCTAATATGGTCGAAGCTTTCCCGAAACTCCAGTTTATGCTTTCGGGAAAAACCTCGAAAGGAGGATAGATGTCAGAAGGATATTGTGTAAAGTGCCGCAAGAAGCAAGAAATGCAAAATGCTCAAGCTATCACCATGAAGAATGGTAAACCGGCGATGACCGGAACTTGCCCATCATGTGGTACCAAAATGTTCAAAATTGGTGCAGCTTCCTAATTCTCAAATTACAGATAATAATAAAAAGCGGTCGCTCAAAAAGTGGCCGTTTTTTATTATTATGTGCTTCTTGACAAATGTTTAATTTAGGAGCATTTTAAAGGTGAGTAACAGTACATTTACAACTCGAGTTCATCGAGGGGGCAACCTAGATGAAGCTGGTTGGTCGGTGGTTCTCTTTGATGATGTTATTGTTGGTTTTTTGCATGAACTCACGCCTTGAAGCGAAAAAATTTGAGATTCAAGCAGAAATTATGGTTGGCCAAATGGTGGCGGGTGATTTGGAAAATCAATTCGGGATTTCTGATAACCCCGAATTCAATGCCGAAATTCAAAATATTGCGTTGCAATTAGCGCCGCTTGCCCAAAGAGAAGGTATTGACTATCAGTTTAGAGTCTTGAATACCGACGAAGTTAATGCTTACGCGGTGATGGGCGGTAATATTTATATTAATAAAGGTTTACTGAAAGCCTTGGGTTTTGCCAGTAGTGAATTTAATCCACTTCAAATTTTGCAACAGATGTTTGGCGGCGGTGGTAGCTTGCTTGAACCAATTCCGCCGGCAAAGGACGAATTGGCGTTTATTATGTCGCATGAAATTACACATATAAAACAAAAACATGGTGTTAAGCAAGTATTATTGAGCATGGGTCTTTCTTTGTTGCTCGGAGATGTTGATTCTAAAAAAGCCGGAGGAGCGGCAAAATTATTAGTGGCACAATTACTCACTTCTGGTCGGAGTCGTGACGATGAAAAAGAAGCTGACAAAAAAGGCGTTGAATTAATGGTTGAAGCTGGATATGATCCAGCGGCAGCTTTGGCAGTAATGCGCCGAATTGAAACCTTATCATCTAATCAAAAAGAATTGGGTATTGAGGGTTTGCTTAGCCGTCAACTGGCGACTCATCCGCCAACTTCAGATCGGTGCGAAGTTTTAAAGGATAATTTGATAAAGTCCCTGACAGGTTTAACCTTTAAAGCTGATATTGCTTATGCGGCAACACAATATTTGAATGGTCCTTATAATTATGACGACCCTGCATGGTCTACCAAATTTGAAGATAAAACAAAGAGAAAGATTAGCAATCTTGAATTAGCAAATTCTAGTTATCGTAAAATGGGAGAGGAATATTTAGGTCAATGTACATGGTTTGTGGTGGCGGTGAGAGAGGATAACATTCTCCCAATTATTAAAGGTAAAGGCAATGCTTGGGTTTGGTATGACGCGTTTAAAAATGCAGGATATGGTTGTGGTCCAGAACCCAAAATAGGTTCAATTGCTGTTTGGGATAAAAAGATTGCCGGGACAGGCCATGTTGCTTTGGTGACAGGTGTTAATGGTGACGGAACATTTGAGGTTTGGGATAGCAACTGGAGCGCTTCATTGGATAGGAAAGTAAGGAACAGGGTGGTATACTCGAAAAATAATATTACTGGTTTTGTGTATTGGCCGAATGGCAAAACAGAACCAGACAAGATATTGATTTCTCCAGATCCACAAATTCCAAACCAGCCGCGCAATATAATCGATATTCAAAATGAGCAATTTCATCTTGGAGATAATCAGGCGGATTCAAAAACGATTTGGCTTAAAGAATTCGCTCTTTCAGCTGCAGATTTAGCAAATCGGACCAAAGCCAAATTATCTTTGAAAGTTAAAGGCACCCCGAAAAAAGACCCAATTATTTATATTAACCGTCAAAAAATAGGTTATGCAATCACGCAGACCGACGAATGGGAGGATTTTTCTTTCCCATTTGATCCTAAAATTCTGCAGGCTGGCAATAACTTGATTGATATCGAGACCATTATTGCCAATTTGTGGCAGACCTTTGATGAGTGTGAGATCCAAAATATTCAATTAATTTTTGAATAAGAAGATTTTTTTACCAGCCGTTGCAGGCGAACTCGACCCACTTGCGACGGCTTTTTTTATTGTCTCGATGACGATAATCCCGCATTCCAAGCGTTATTAATAGGAAAGTCTGCGGGATAGTTGACATAAAACTTGATTTTTTGGTAATTATATTGTAAATTATGATTGATTTTAAAACATCCCAATCCGCACACCCTGATCAGCCAAGGAGAGCGATGAACCGTGAAAAACGGACTGAAACTGTTGGCAATATTTACTATCCTCCTTTTCGTTCTACCGATGCTCAATATATGTTGCTCAAAATCAAATAGTATTGTTGGAACATGGGAAGTTCAATCTGGCTGCGGCCCAATTCAAATTAACTTTAATAAAGATGGCACGGGTTCAATGACTACCCCGATTGATAATCAGAACTTTAATTGGAAAATTGAAGGTAATGAGATCGTTCTTGAGTCAACACTCCGCCATAGTAGTATTTCAGGCGAAACCCACACGAATCCAAAAATACAAAGATATCCTTATAGATTAGAAGAGAATGTTCTCACGATTCATTATTCTGATGGGACAGCTTATGCTTTTCATCGCCTTAATTAAGTTCTAACCTATTTATTTCTATTCATTATTGCCGAGAGGCACCAAGACCCAACTTAGCCTTTCGGCTTTTTTTATTGCCTCGACGACGATAATCCCGCATTCCAAGTGTTATGGCAGGAAAGTCTGCGGGATTGTTAATTTTTAGTACGATTTGATAATATCTCGATAAATTTGATAGGCTTTTTCGCCGCGCCAATTTGAGGGGAGGAATTGTTTGGGGAGTTGGGGATCGTCCCGATAAATTTGCGCAAACTCCATTTCTAAAAAATTGGCCACTAAGGGCCAAAATTTTCCTCTTTTCGTGCGATGGACGTGCTTGATAAATTGTTGGTATTGAGCGTTAATTTCGTTGAGTTTCCAGATTTTTTGAATGGTGCTTTTTTCCCGGTCAATTCGATCTGCTTCCGCCAGAGTCATGTATTGCCTGATGCCGAGCTCATTGGAAAGGCGGTTGATGGCGCCCAGGAGCGGATGGGGGGAGATATAGACGCCTTTTTGGATTTTTTTGAAGCTCATTTCCGCTAATTTTTTTTGAAGCTCAAGTCGGTAGGGGCGTTCTTTTTCCGGAAGGCTAAATATCACCATTCGCCATTTGCCGTCCCAGGGATCAAATTTTCGAAATGGTAGTCTGGGCAAAATTCTGAGCCGACCGCGATTGGTGAGGCTGGGAATTTTATGATGATAACGATGGGTAGTGGTGATTAAGCCCCGTTTTTTAAGAATAGACAATTCTTTCTGAAGCGTGGCCAAGGAATATGTAGTTTTATAAAAGCGACGAAAAATTTGCTGCAATTGAGAATAAGAGAGCGTGTAATTGATCTCGGGCAGGCAATAGTTAATAAAAATCAATAATTTTTCTTGTAAACTGAGATGCTGTTTTATTCTGACCATAATTGTATTTTATCTCAAAAGATTAACTTTTTCCAATAAATATGTTAAAATATTATCAACTCAGGAAAGGGTGATCCAGATGAAAGTCCCACGGCCGATCCTCTTTGTCATTATCGGTGTAGTTATAATTGCCGCAACCTTCAGTTTTTGGTTTTACCAAAAGAAAACTCAGGAACGAATTTGCGAACAAGCTTTGGTCACGAGTTGGTCTTCGGTTATTGGCTTAATGGAAGATATCGGAACCACAATTAAGGAAAAAAATCTTGATTTTGCCGATGTTAGCCGATGCTCGAGCGAATGTTACGCCAAACTCAGTGATATGCAAAAAGCAGTGACAGCGCTGGATGAAACGGCAAAATTTGCAAAAACCAAATCTGATTTAGTAGGTATAATCCGAGATTCAATGGATTTGATGGAAGATGTTAAGGATTGCTGTGACCAATGGCAGACGGCGAATTTTCGAAAATTGGAACTGAAGATCGCTTCAATCAAGCAAGTCGCAGAAAGCACCTTTACAACCTGGCCAACTAGCAGTATGCGCGTCAGGCAACCTCAATTAGCATCTCTAAACACTATTCCAACGCAATTTAACAAAATGAGAAACGCCCGCAAACAGACCGCAACTCCTTCCATATTTCCGACTATGATGTCGATTCCGATTAGCAGAGATTCATTACCAGCCGCGGGTTGGGTTCAGGTAATGACCCCATCTCGTCCAAACTTAGAAGTTTGGTATAGCCCAAACGCAAACGATTATTTTCGATCAATGCAATCTTTGCTCAAGGCCTACAAAGGTCTTCGAGGAGACCTCGATGAATATATCGAACGTGCCAAAAAGCAGGGTTGGGTTTATGGCAGTGCTTATAGCCAATTTTATGATCGTGCTTATGAGTCGCGGCAAAATATTTACAACGCCATGAACGGATTGCCAATTTCTCATGGGTTTGGTGCTCAGCATCAAGAGGCTTTAAATTGTGTCCTTCGCGGTCTAAATGCGATGGATGCCTTAAAAGCCGGCGATTACTCCACCTTTCATAATCTTTCTACCATTAATACTAATGCTTTAAGACGAGTTATGAATGAATATGATCTTAGGGGGTGAGATTCTTGAAATGGCAAATCACTACGTTTTTTATTATTGCCGCATCACTGCTTAGTTTATATTTTTATTCTGATAATCATTTGCGAGTTTTGAAAAGTGAAGCGGCGATCGTGCATAATTCCAGCACCGCGCTGCAGGCTCAACGAATGAGCCTGCCGGTTGCTTTGCCTGAACGCGAACTTAAACCGAAAATGACACCACCAGAATCAAATCTTTCGACACCAATGAAAAAAATTACCCAAAAAACCGCACCTCATTCAGCGAAACAAGCCAAACTTAAATTATCATCAGATTATTATCAGATTTATAATCCCAAGGCAGAAGTAGATTATATCTTAGTTAATCTTGACACTCAGCAGCTTCACGCTTTTTCGGGTCAAACCTTGGTGCTGACCGAAAAAATTTCCGCAGCTTCAAGCAATATTAATATTCCGTCAGATTATGATCTTGAAGGTCCTCACAACCATTTTGGAAACTTTTCAGTCATCAATAAAGTTGTTAATGGTTTTAGCCATCAATTCAATTGTCCTATGCCCTATGCCCTGTATTATTTTAAAGGTCATGCGATTCATCAAACCGAACCTCAATATTATCACCTTTTAGGCACCCCAGCCAGCCACGGCTGTATCCGCGAGGGACCCGTGGTGGCTAAATGGTTATTTGATCATACCTCGGTTGGTACTCCAATTAAAATTTTTTCTTCGAATTCAAACTATCAGCGAGAATTAGCGTATTAAGTTCAATGCGACATTCTCGCTTTTTTTTGTTATTCATGATATATTATCATACTCTTTTTTATTTTTATCGTCAAGTTTTTGGTATGATTTAAGAATAATTTTATGAAGTCAGGGGTATTAATTATTGACTTTTTTCTTATTTTAGTGTAATATTTTATGTGACTAAGGAGCTTGTTCCTTAAGCTCTTTAACAACTCAAAAGGAGATGGTCAGGATGAGAAAGTCGTTGTTGTCAATCGCGATTTTTCTTTTCTTTCTTCGTGTGGGTTTTGCTCAGATTGGACCCGAGGCTCCAATTCTTGGCAAGAGCGTATTAGGTCTCAACGGAATAGCTGTTTTGGAAGTAGCTTCTCCTTCTGAATATTCATACAATCCTGCCGCTGTTCCTTTGGCGCTGAAAATATTTAATGAAGAAAAGTATGCTGAAATTGATTACGGTTTGATCAATTTTGCGAAAGGTCCGACCGTAGAAAATACTTGGCAGTATTGTTCTTTTCGAACAAGTCAGGATTCAGCCATGCGTGTAGCTCGATATACCATTAAATCAAATTCAAAACCAATTATATATCTTGGACCAGACCTTCTAGTAAAGTTTGAAGGAGAGACATACGAAGTTACTTATGGAAAGATGTTTTCGGAAAAAGTGGGCTTTGGCGTAGCCGTCGTCCCTTACGAAAACATTAAAACCAAACTTTCAGCTGATAACATACAGCTTGGTGTAGGTGAAGCCAAATCGGATCTGCACTTTAGAGTTGGTGGGATATATCTTATCCAATCGAATCTGAGTGTGGGAGTCGTCTTTACTAAAGACAAAATAAACGCTTCAACCCTTCTTTCTCCGCTTCTTTCAGGATCGTCCGAGCCAATTAATTTAAATGCCGATTATAATGAGAAGTTGTGGACAGTTGGTGTGGCTTGGCAGCCAAAGCAAGGTACGGGGCTATACTCCACTTGGCAAAAGGGGGATATTACAGGTCCAAACCTTCATGAGGATATTGATCTTAAAGCTTTTGGACTCCAGCAATTTTTGAGTCCAAAACTATGTATTAGGGTTGGTCTTTATGATACTGTTCCTGGATATCAAGTTACCTATTATGGTGATAAATGGAATATTGGTGTTTCTTTTTCAAATAATACATACCGTCGGAGTGAAGCTTTTCTCGGATCGGCGGATACCTTTTATATTTGGGCTGGTGGGAGTTTCTGAATTCTATCAATAAAAAATACCCGAGAGAGGTGAAAGAAAATGTATGAAGAAACGAGCCGAATAGTCGTAGTCTTAACAAGTATCATTATTACGATCGGGTTATATTCACAAGGTATTAAGATTTGGAAAACTCGTAGCGCTAAGGATTTTTCCTTTATGCTAATAGTAGCTTTGTTCCTTGACTGGATGAGTTGGTATAACTATGGTTTCATGTTACACGAATGGCCAATAATTCTAATTGGATCACTAAGTTTTCCTGGAGTTGTATTGGTCTGTTCCGGCTACATCAAGTACCGAGGGGGCGAAAATAATGTGGAGTGATTTCTACGCGGAGCTGGTTAACAGGAACATTGGCGTAATTACAGTGGATGAGCAAGATATGTTAAGAAATTCTTGTATTGCAGTTGCTGGTTGTGGTGGAATGGGAGGTTATTCTGCCGAACAATTAGTACGTTTAGGCGTTGGTCACATTAAAATTGCTGATTTTGATAATTTCGAGGTTCACAATATCAGCCGTCAGGCAGGATCAAGTTTTATTACTGTGGGTCAACCCAAAACCCTAGTTCTATCTTCTTATTTTAAGCAGATAAATCCTGAACTTCATCTTGAGTCATTTCCTGAAGGGGTTCAGCCTGAAAACGCGGCTGAGTTTGTCAGGGATGCTGATATTGTTATCGATGCGATTGACTACACTTGTTTGTACAACTCGGTCGTTTTGCATCGTGAGGCGCGCAAGCAAGGTTTGTGCTTGATTAACCCTCAGGCAATTGCTTTTGGGGTGAGTGTTTTGGTTTTTGGACCAGGGACCCAAACCCTTGAGGAATACGTTGGTTTGCCCGAAGGTGCTACCAGAGAAGAAATTGAAAAGTTTATACCACCGATTGAAAAATTTTGTCCTTATTTCCCAAGTTATATAGACAAAAATATCGCCATGAAAGCAGCGACTGGGCAAATTAATATTCCTAATATTATTATGCCCCAATGTTTGGGAACAGCGATAGCTGTTTCTGAAGCTACGATGATGATTTTGGGAAGAATTCCTCAACCTCAAGGGCCAAATCCAAGAATTTTCATCTTGGATCTCCAAGACAGGTTTTTCAAATGCATAGAGTGACAAAGGAGGTGGGACGGAATGCTCGAGTTCCGGCAGGCTAATGGTAGGGATGAATTGATGAAAGTTTTTAAATTGCGGTATCAGGTTTATTGTCTCGAGAAGTGTTTTTTGCCATCATCGGATTACCCTGAGGGTGTTGAAGTTGACGAATTTGATACGGCGTCTGTTCATTTTGTCGCAATGCATACCGTTGATGGTCAGGAATTGGTTGGAACAATGCGTTTAATACTTGATTCGGACAATGGTTTTCCGGTTGAGAAGCATTTCAGGCTAACTAAACCCATTACAAACCGACAAACAACGATCGAACTTTCTCGGTTGATTGTTGCTCCATCGGCAAGGATAATTGCTATTCCTATTTTGATGGGTTTAGCTCGTGAGATTTATTGGTATTGCAATGATCATCAGATTGAGGATTGCTATGCAGTTTTAGAGGAGCCGTTGCTTAAGATGCTGAAGAGGATTAGATTTCCTTTCCATGTGGCTGGTAAGGAACAGTGGTATATGGGTGGTCTAACCCGACCAGCATATTTATCGGTTTCTGAAACGGTGAGAGTAATGGTTCGTAGTAATGCTATATTTAGAGAGTATCTTACTGAGTCAAAGGGCAATCCCATGATTCTTAGTTAGCGGGGCGACTAGCTTCACAAGCGAGTTTCCCCGTTTTTTTATTTTTACAAATATTGTATAATTAATTTAGATAAGGGGGTAAATGAGCTATTCAACAATTATTTTGTTATTTATGGTGATATTAAATGTTGGTTTGGCAACGATTGTTTTATTTAATAATCTTAAAAATCGGCTAAATCAAATTTTTGCCTTTTTTATTTTGTTTGTAGTTTTATGGACAATAAGTAATTATTTTGCTAATTTCTACGGTCCTTATTCTTTATTTTGGACACAAATGACGTTTGCAAGTGCGGTATTGGTCGCATTTACCTTAGTTTATTTTTCATATTATTTTCCAAAATCAGAAAGAAAAATCTCTAATAAAGAACACCTTATAATTACAATCCCAACAATTTTAATTTTGTTGTTATTATTATTCACAAAAACAGTAATTGCCGGTATTACTATTATTGAAACCGGGACTGGTGTTGAACAGGGAATATTGTATTATATTTGGCCTGTCTATTTTTTGTTATTTATTATTTTTACATTTTATAACTTGATTAAAAAATACCGGAATCTTAATAAAAAGCAACAAATTCAAATGAGAATACTTTTTGTGGGTTTATTATTGAGTTTGTTATTAGCCATTACCACAAATTTACTTTTTCCCTTAATCTTAAAAAACGATACCTTAAGCAATTATGGTCCATATTCTACTTTTATAATCATTGGGTTTACAACTTATGCAATTATCAAACATGAGTTATTAAATATTCGAGTAATAGCGACTGAAACCTTGGTAGCATTAATAATATTAGCCTTGATTGTTCAAACTTTATTATCAAAATCGTGGGCTGAGGGATTGATTCGGACAGGATTTTTATTGCTTGTCGCTTATTTTGGTTATTTGCTTATTCGGTCGGTTATTCAAGAAATTGAGCGACGAAAAGAGGTGGAGAAACTATCTCGGGAATTAGAAAAGGCCAATCTTCATCTGCAGGAATTAGATAAACTTAAATCTGAATTCGTCTCGATTGCCAGCCACGATTTATTAACCCCAGTCGCTGCGATCGAAGGCTATCTGTCGATGATTTTAGATGAAAAATTAATCAAACTCAAAAATCCGAAATTAGAAGATTATTTACACCGCGTTTACGATTCGGCCAAGCGTTTGACCCGCTTAATTACAGATTTATTAAATATTTCAAGAATCGAAGAAGGCCGCCTGAGATCAGAAAAACAACCCATTGATATTAATGAAACGATTAAGAGCGTGATTAAGGAATTATCTATCCAAGCGGATAAATATCATTTGTATTTACGATTTGATGAGCCAAAAGAAAAACCAAAACCAATTTACGCCGACGAAGATCAACTCAAAGAAATCTTAATAAATTTAATCGGTAATAGCTTGAAGTTTACCAGAAGTGGTGGGGTAACCATTTCGCTTGAAACTCTTTCGACTCATGAAATTGAGTCAAGGGTCGCAAAACTCGAAGAGACGGCTTTATCGCAAGCCAGCAAACAAGGCGAGATGTTGCCGATGATGGTGGGAACAAAAAGCCGAGTGATGTTAGGTGATGAGCAATTAGTAATCCACGTCAAAGATACTGGCGTTGGAATTGCTGAAGACGAATTGCCAGGACTTTTTCAAAAATTTTACCGTGGCCGCACTCTTTGGACAGTGAAAAAAACTCCGGGTACTGGTTTAGGATTATATATTTCAAAATCATTAGTGGAAATGCACAATGGTCGAATCTGGGTAAATGAATCTCGAAGGGATAATGGTTCTGATTTTGCCTTTAGCGTCCCATTTGTCAAAGACTCAATTATTGTCGGACATCACGAAAAGAAGTTGACTCTTGAAGAGGAAGCAAAGCTAAAACCTTTGGCGAAGGGACCAACCAGGGATTTTTAAAAGTTGACATTTTTAGTGAATCAAATATGATGGAGGTGCGGAGGAAAAATGGTAGAAGCAAAAGCAACAATTTTAATCGCTGAAGATGATTTAACCCTAAGAGACATGTATCAAATTCGCTTGGAAGCGGGCGGTTATCGAGTTTTGGTGGCAGCAAATGGTGAGGAAGCCTTGCAAGTTTTGGAAAAAGAAAAGCCAGATGTAATTTTGCTTGATATTATGATGCCAAAAATTAATGGCTTAGATGTCTTGGAAAAAGTAAAAACTAACCCAGCTACCAAAGCGACCCCAGTTATTATTTTAACGGTCTTAATCCAAGATCAGACTCGTGTTAAGGGATTGATGTCAGGCGCGGATGATTATTTGATTAAATCCGAAACCATGCCTGGCGAAGTCATTAAAAAAATTGAAGAAGTCTTGGCGAGAAACCAAAAAAATAAAACCGAAGAGAAATAAAAACAAAAATGGAAGAAATTAATATTTCCGAAGAAAAACAATCTAAAAAGCCAAATTTTTTATTAAGGCCATTTTCAAGGACTACGAAAATAGTCCTTTTAATTTTATTGATAATTTTTGGTTTAGTTTTTGCCTGGGCGATTTATGTTACGCCGATTGCTGATTCTTTTAACCCTTTTGCTAGCCGTAAAGGAGATCAGGGGGAATTGCCAACCTTAAATGCGGTCTGTCCGTTAAATGGAAGTGCCGCGGCTGATGATATGGTGGGAAATCGTCCTTTTGGCGTCATGATTGAAAACCATCCCGATGCCAGACCCCAATCTGGTTTAGACAAAGCTGATTTGGTCTATGAAGTAGTTACTGAAGGTGGCATTACTCGGTTCTTGGCATTTTTTGGGTGCCAAAACCCAAGCCAAATTGGACCGGTTCGATCGTCTCGGATTTATTATTTAGATTGGGTTTCGGAGTTAAAATCATTTTACGCTCATGCGGGCGGTTCACCCGATTCTTTGGCCGCTATTCAACAACGTGGGATTTTGGATTTAAATCATGCCACTGGTTATTTTTGGCGATCAACAAGTCGAGCTGCACCTCATAATTTATATACCTCATTAGAAAAACTTAAATCGTATGCTCAGAGCCGTCATTATGATTTAAATAAAGCTGATTTCACATTATGGAAATTTAAAGATGATCCGGAAAAATCTGCTCGACCTGAATCAAAAAGCGTTAAAATTAATTTTTCTTCAGCCTCGTTTCTGGTTTCTTATTCCTATAATAAAGAGACAAATAATTGGTCAAGGTCAATGGCAGGCAAATCTCATTTAGACGCGGCGACAGGGAAACAGCTTAAAGTTAAAAATATTGTGGTTCAATATAGTCAAATTGTGGCTCGAAGTGATGGTCGGGTTGATGTCGGCAATATTGGATCAGGTCAAGCTTTATTCTTTATTGATGGCATAGCCTTGACCGGTACTTGGAAAAAAGATTCGACCAGCGCTCGAACTATATATGCCGATTCAAATGGCAGGGAGATTGAATTTTCACGTGGTCCAATTTGGATTGAAGTGGTTAAATTAGGAACAGTCATAAATTATTAATAAATCATAGATAGCTTTAAATTTAGATTTAATAAAATCCGCCAGCAGGCGGATTTTATTGATTGGCAAGCTGATTTCTATTTATAGGGGACGAGAGGATCTGGCCGACCGGTACTTTCGGTGGCGGAAACCGGATTGGTATAATTTCGGGTAGCCTCAACCTTTTTAGTTTCAGCCGTATCTTTAATCGTAATTTCTGGTTTAACGACATCTGGAGTGAAATTATATAATAAATAACCTTGATAACCTAAATAAGCAAACAACGCCATAAAAGCAATCACGATTAAAAATTTTACCGTTTTATTGATAATTGAAAAGCTTGTTTTGGTATTTTTTTCAGTCATTTGGTGGCCTTTCTTTGGTAAACCGAACCATTAATTTTAGCTTTAGTCTTTTCTGGTGTGTATTGTAATTCAATGCCGGTCGCATTATTAATTTGGGCTAATTGAGTTAAGCCTGACAAGAACCTTACAAACGAGCCAAAATTTCCCTCTAATTCGATTTCAAATTTACTTTCATCAACACCACTGACAGTAGAAGTGGTTTTGGTTTTTTGATCAGCGGCGGTCGGAAATTTGATTGAGGTGAGGGTATTTCCTGAACTTTGGGCAAGAGCTTCAGCCTGAGTGGTAAAATTTGTCGAGCTATCTTGAGGTAGATAATTTAGCATTTTATCAATTTTTGGCTTTTTAGTTTCAAATTCTTTAGCGAATTTTTCTAAATCGACTAACTCGTCTTTAGCAATAATTAATTCTTGATTTTTGGTTTTATTTTCTTTGTATTGTTTGGCGAGTTGTCCGGTAAGCGGTTTGACGACAAAATAAAGGACCGCCACAATAATGAAGCTGAAAAGGATCACGACGGTTAAATTTTTTTGTTCTACAGACATATTATTACTCCTCAGATTTGGTGCCGGTTGATTGAGTGGTAGGTGCAAATTTAGCATTTGCTAATTCCGCGATCATTTGAAAAGTTAAGCCACCGCCATCAGGATTAATTGAAGCGGAAATAAAAACCGGATTATTAAATTCATTCGAAGTAGCCAGTTTAGTCTTAAAAAGCATCACCGTGCGGTAACTACCAGCAAAACCGGCAATTTCGATTTTATTTTGGGATTGTTCGTTAATCTTAAAGGTGGTTAATTGGAGATTGCCCGGAGTTTGATTGGCTAAATTCAAGAGAATTTTTTCCCAATCGACTTGATACGCGGAGATTTTTTTAATAATGGTAGAAGTTTCATTATATTTTTGAACTTGAGATAAAATCTGGTCGTATTGTTTACGCTTATTGGCAGCATCATTTATTTGATTTGCAAGGCCACGATTGATGATATTGAAATATTGGACTCCAGAAAAGATGACGATTAAGATTAAAACAACTAACAGGGCAATCGGAGTCATATACGAAGAATAATAAAGACTTTTTCTTTTTGAAATAATTTTTTCTTTTTCTTGTGGCGGGAGAAGGTTGATTTTTATCATTAGTATTGATCCCTTAAAGCTAAGCCAGCCGCTGTAGTTAATCGTAAAATTTGTTCTTGAGGCATTTTTCGCCAGGTTCGTGAGGCGATATTAACAAATGGGTTGGCAATATTGGTTTTTTTGCCAGTCGTTTCGGTTAAATAAGTGGCAATTTCAGGGGTTAATGCCCCGCCCCCACAAAGTCGAATTTCAGAAATTTTACGGGCCGGCTTGGTGCGCGTTTCATAAAATTTAATGGCGTTATTGATTTCTTCAATGACATCATTGATAACCGGCGACATTGCCGCAATTAGATTTAACTTAGGGTCTTTTTTGAAACCCGTTTCTCTTTTAAGTTTTTCAGCTTCAACATCAGTAATTTTTAAGCTATTGGCGAGACTTTTCGTTAAAGTGTTGCCGCCATGAGGTACGGTGTAGGTGAATTTGATGCTATCAACATCGTAAATGCTAATGCCAATGGCGGCGGCGCCAATATCAAGGATTAAAAAGGTACCTTGTTCTCCTTTTTTGGCAATGGCGCGAGCGGCGGCGATTGGTTTGGTCTCAAGGGCGATCAAATCAATGCCAATAGATTTAAAGATTTTAAAATAATTATCGACTAAATATCTTGGGGCAGCCACGATTAGGACATTTAGGCTATTTTGGGAGGCTGGTCCTAAGGAAAACCAATCTAAATATAATTCATTTTGGGGGATGGGAATATGTCGAGCCGCTTCGGTGGGGACGGCAACAGCTAATTCTTCATCAGTCATTTTTGGAATTTGAATTATCTTTGTAAAAACCTTAGATTCTGGCAAACCGGAAACGGCGGTTTTTTCGAAAATACGAGGCCTGGCAGTTCGACAAGCGTTTTTAATCGCATCAGCAATTACCCGATCGGCAATGTCTTTTTGCTGGTTGGCTTTGGCGGGAATATTAACAATATTAAAGGATTTTAAATAATTTTGATTGCCACGTTTTTTTAAAGCCACAATTTTTACGCTATCGTAACCTAAATCAACACCAAGTAAGTTTTCCTGAATTTGTAAAAAACGATCAAATGAAGACATTATTCCTCAATAAATAATCAGCCCCGGATAATTTTTAAATTTTAAGGATAGAGATGCGCCCCTGACCTTTAATACTAATTTTAATTTATCAATAAATGAAATATCTGTCAATTTTTAAAGCTAATAAATTTCGTTCCAAGTTTTACTTTTCATAAGCCATTTACCGCCAGGACCAGTGGTAAAGATGGAACTTGCTAATCCCATGTCATAATCTAAGGTGGCGCTGCTATTCAAGGTGAGTTTTTTACCAATCAGTGATACCACATGGCCATTTGAATTAATGGTAATGCCACCATTTAAGGCATAAAATAAGCCACCGACACCATTGGAATTAATCGTGTTGGCAAAAACATCAGTGCTGGTGGAGGCGAAAAGAATATAGCCTTTAGGATCAGCACTGGTTGGATAAATATTGGTGTTGCTTTCGATTACGACGGTGCCGTCAACAACAATCACCGTGCCTGCCGAGACAAATTGTGGATCGAGCCTGAGGGTTGAATTTGACCTCATCACAAAATTCCCGGTCACATATATGGGACCTTTGAGGGTGGTATCTGAATTTTGGCCAAGAGTTAAATTACCAACAACTTTGCGAGGTCCAAAATCGCCGGTGCCAGTAATAGTATAATCGCCGTTAATTTGATCGTCATTTTCGCTGGCGGCATTTTTCCAAAAATCAATCGTGATAACAGGCATTTGTTGTGATGGGGCACCCGGGTTGGTGGTGCCGGAAATTTCCGGATTTGGAGTGGTAATAGTGGTGACCGCATAGGCATCACCATTAATATGTGAATTTGAAGCCCCGGCAATATGGCCATTAGAATAAACATTACCATTAATGATAGAATTGCTGGCCATTTCCAAGCCCCATTCACCAATTTGGACCGCATAATGGAAGGCGGCTTCTTCTTCAGAAGCTTCGGTGCTGGCAATGATTTGAATTTGGCGTTGGGCGGGAAAGGGTGAAGAAACTGGGTAGTAACCGGTCGAAGTAATGAGTCTTTCGTTCGGATCAGAAGCTGAAGGGGCAACCGTGACCGTAAATTTGCCCCCACCCAGAGCAGTATTTTGTTCGCCGGCATAATTTAAACTTGGTTGGTTGAGGCCCCATAGTGCTTTTTGAATGCCAGATTCAGCTAAAGTAAAAGCCAAATTAGAGTTTTTTAAATTTTTAGTAATTTTTAAATCATAAGAAACAACGGAGATAAAAAGCGTACCAATTGCCATCATAATCACCATAATAAAGAGGACGGTAGTCAGGGCAAAACCAGAATTATTACGAAAATTCTGGCCAAAGATTTTAAAATTTAAAAGTTTGTTTTTTTTCATATTAAATTCCGAGGTTTAATTTCTGTTTGTAAATTAATTGTTTGCGAGCCTTGAGTTGCGGTTAAATCAATGGTGATAATGGAAGTTCCATAAAGCGTCAAGCCGGTGATGTTACTAGAAATAATAGTATCCTCATCAGAGCTAAGAACGGCATCGCTGGTGTCATATGAAACCCAGACTTCAGCGGAATCGACATAGTAGTGATAAATCTGACGTTTTAAATCTGTGCCGGAAAGGTAATATTTAATATATCTTATTTTTTCAAAATTAGAATCTCGAAAACTAATTTCATGTGCAACTAAGGGATTATCTTTGGTGGCAGTTAAAACCGTGGCGATTTCTTCAGTTTCTCTGAGCTCTCGGGAAATTCTTTCCAAGCCAATGCGGGCGTTTTGGGTTAAATCAGTTTGGGCTGAGCCAGTTTTATAAGATTTTTGGCTAACCGCATAAACAGTATAGATTGAACCTAAAATCAAGAGTGAAACTGTAATCGCAACTAATAATTCCATTAAGCTAAAACCGGCTTGATTGAATTTTAAATTGCGACGAGTTTTGGAATTTACGAATTTTTGGGGCAAAAATCTCATTTTATTTACCTTTAAGATAAGTGCTGGTCAGACTTTTTTGTTGGCCACCGTCAGTCCAAAAGACGGTGGCGGTAATTTTTTTCAAGTTCGTTTCTGTTTGAGACTGGACTAAGCCATTATTTACATAGATAACTATGGTTTGAAAATAATAATCATAAAATGGGCTTGTGGTATCACTTGTAATACGGTTTTTTACCTGACTTGTAACTGAAACATATGCAGTATTTTGGATCTTTTCTATTTCACCTTGGAGTAAATTTGAAGCGGTGGTTTCCTTTTCAGAAGTTTTGGTGGCTCTTAAGCCAGCTGGAAAAAGTTGAATAATCGCGGTCGTGGTTATAATAAAAACCAGCAAAGCCAATAAAACTTCAACCAAGGTGAAGCCATTTTTGGCCGGTTTTGAATTTTTTACTTTAAGATTTTGTCTTGATATTCTCATATTAATAGGTTTTAATTTGTCCGACCGGGGTAATTTCAATAGTAATTTTTTCACCAAGATTATTATTTAAGATTATGGTACCATAATTTAAGGGTGCACTCGAAGGTGTAAAAGTAATTTGATTATTGGTAAGATTTACTTGGAAAAAGCGAATCCCACGAGATAGGTTGGTGTTGCTGACTTCTGTTTCAGAGCCATCAACTGCTAAGCGATAATTGGTGTAGCTATCGTTTCCTAAATTAAACCTCACTAAATGCCGAGCTTGAGTGGAAACAGTGGAGCTTTGGGCTTCACGTAGGGCTGCGACCATTTCTCTCGCCGAACCAGTCAACCGATAATGGGGTGCGACTCGAGTCAGGGCCGCGAAGGAAACAACGCTAAGGATTAAAATGATAGAAATTACGACGAGAACTTCAACTATACTGATGCCTTGTCGGAAATATTGATTCATATTTTTCTCTATTTAATAACTTGAACTAAACTATAAATTGGACCTAAAACAGACATCAAAATAAAGGCAACGCCCGCACCCATGACAATCATTAAAATTGGTTCGAGTAAAGTCGTTAAGTTTTGGCTCATATAAGCGACATCTTTTTCTAAAAATTTGGCTAAATTACGTAAAACATAGTCTAAGTTACCCGATTTTTCACCGACCGTGATCATCTCGCAGATTAAAGGTGGAAAATTTTTATCTTCGAAAAGAGAGGCGCCAACCGGTGAACCATTTTCAATTTTAATAGCCACCTTTCTAAGCCCATTTTGATAATGAACATTGCCGGTTAATTCGACTAAGGTATCGAAAATTTCCAAAATTGGCAAACCGGCCGCAGTTAGAGTGGCTAAGGTTCTGACAAAAGTGGCCAAATAAGCCTTTTTTTGTAATTGACCAACTACCGGGGTTTTCATGCTAATCCAATCAAACACAGATTTAATTTCAGGGAATTGTTTAGTCCAACGGTATAAGAGATATAAACCCACCACAATCGTAATTATTAGCCACCAATAATTAACAAATGCATTACTGACACCAACCAAAATTCTGGTGGTAAGCGGTAAAGTGGCACCGACTTCATTAAACAAGCTCGTTAATTGAGGCACCACAAAAATCATAATAATAACGACCACCGCGACCAAGGAAATCAAAATAAAGATTGGATAAATTAAGGCGTTTTTTATTCTTGACATTAAGTCATAATTTTTAGATAAATCACCAGCCAATCTGGTTAATACCTTATCGAGCTTGCCGGATTTTTCGCCTGATTTGGCAATTTGGCTATAAATTTTAGGAAAAATATCGCTTCTTTTTGAAAGTGAATCGGAAAGAGCATTGCCCCCTTTGACTTCTTCGGAAATTTCCGCAATTTGCTCGGAGAAATATTTATTATTAGTTTGATTTTTGAGGGTGTCTAAGGCGGCGACTAAGGGAAAGCCGGATTTAAGCATGACCGCTAATTGTTGAGTGAAAATTACTTTATCGCGGAGAGCGACTTTTTTCGAAAAATAATTTAAAATATTAAAAGAGCTGGTGGCTAAGTCTTTACTGGAATCGGAAAGAGAGGTCACAAAGAGACTTTGTTTTCTTAAAATTTCCGCCGCCGCCAGGCTATTTGCCGCTTCAACCTCACCGGCTTTTTCAACGCCATCTTCAGTCTTGGCGCGATATATAAATTTCATATCAACCCTCTATAATTAATGAATTTTCAATTTATTCTCGAGTCACTCTCCAAACTTCTTCAACAGTGGTAATACCATCAAGCGCTTTTAAAATCCCATCTTGTTTCATGGTGATCATACCTTCGGAAATCGCTTTGGTGGCTAATTCTTGGGAGGAAACTTTTTTCAAGATTAAATTTCTCATCGGTTCAGTTAAAGCAAAGACTTCAAAAATTCCAACCCGTCCTTTATAGCCGATATTATTGCACGCTGTGCAACCTTTGCCTTTATAAAAGACCATCTCGCGATTATCAAGCTCCTTTTTTTCTTTCTCGGGGAGCTTGGCTAATTCTTGTTTAATTTCAGTAAGAATTTCATCGGCAATAGGTTCTTTTTGTTTGCAATGTTCGCAGACTTTACGAGTTAATCGTTGAGCCACAACAGTATTAACCGAAGAAGTGACTAAAAATGGTTCAACGCCCATATCAATCATACGAGGCACCGCTCCAGCGGCGTCATTAGTATGAAGAGTTGAGAGCACCACGTGGCCAGTTAAAGCCGCATGGACAGCCATTTCGGCGGTTTCGAGATCGCGAATTTCACCAACCATAATAATATCCGGATCTTGTCTGACAATTGAACGTAAGCCTTTCGCAAAAGTAAAACCGATGTCAGTCCGCACCTGACCTTGGTTAATACCCTTAATCTGATATTCAACCGGGTCTTCAAGGGTAATAATATTAACACCTTCTTTGTTTAATTTGCCTAAGACGGCATATAAAGTAGTGCTTTTACCAGAACCGGTCGGTCCAGTCACTAAAATCATCCCATGTGATTTACTAATGGCATCGTTTAAACGGGAGAAAGCTTCGCCACGAAAACCCAATTCCTCTAAAGTTAACACGCCACCCGATTTATCTAAAATACGCATGACCGCCTTTTCGCCATAAACAGTGGGAAAAACACTTAACCTAAAATCAATTTTACGTTTATTAACCGTGAGTCCAAAACGACCGTCTTGCGGAAGTCGAGTTTCGTCAATTTTTAAATTTCCTAAGATTTTAATACGAGAAATAACGGCTGGTTGTATCGATTTTGGCAAGGAAACTACCTCTTGAAGCACGCCATCAATTCTAAATCTAACGATGACTTCTTTTTCATAAGGTTCAATATGAATATCTGAAGCTTCGGATAAGACGGCGCGTTTGAGAATTGATTGGACGGCTCGTGAAGTTGGTGCTTCAGCTTTGGCAATATCTTCTTCTTGGTCTTCTTTTGTTTTAGTTTCTTTCTCTGGAGTCGCTTTTTTAATTTCTTGAGCTATTTCAGATTCAAATTCTGAATATTGTTCCAAAACATGACCAATATCTTCTTGGGTCGCTAAGGCTGGTTTGATTTCTGCACCGGTTTTTTTCTTGATAAATTCGATGGCTTGATAATCTTCGGGATCAACCATAGCGACGATTAATTTGCCATTTTTTTCTTCAACCGGAATCGCTTGATAAAGCCTGGCGATATATTCTGGAATTTTGGCTAAAATTTCTTTGGGAATTTTATGGCTTCGAAGATCAACATAGCTAATATCATTTTTTGGTTTTGCAGTTTCGGATAAAGTCGCGGTAATTTCCTTGCGGGCGTTTTTAAAAACATTGGCTTGATTAGGGTTTTGAGCTGCAAGATTGTTGGGGTTAGGAGCGGTTTTTGCAGCTGGATTTGTTGGAACTGGAGTTAAAGTTGTGGGCTCTTTTTTGGGACCAGCAATTGGAGCGGTTTTTACAGGTTCTATTGGTTTTTCAGATTTTGTTGGGGTTGGTTTTTCTGAAGCATCAAGGGTGGGAGAAGAGGTCCTGGAAGCTGATTTTTTGCCAAATAAAAAACCGAAAAAGGATTTTTTAGTGGACGGAGTTGGCGAAGGAGCAACTGGTTTAGACTCAGGTTTAGGCGAAGGGGTAGGAATAGTAGTGCTTGGACTATCAGGGGTAGGTTTTATTTTTGTACCATAATTAATTTGTGAACCAGATTTGAGAAATGATGAAGAAGGTTGATTTTGTGGGGTAGTTTTTGCTGCCAGAGAAGCGGGCGCAGAGGTAGTGTGGCTAGAAATTTTTTCAATAGGTTCAGTTTTGGCGGGTCTTTGGATTGGAATAATTTGTTCACCAGAAATAGGTGCCAACTCTGGTTCAGTTTTAGCAGCTTGCGTTTTGGGTTCAGTATAATCTTTGCCAATCGATTTTTTGAGCGTATAGCTGGTATTAAATGAAGGTTTCTTTTTATTTGCCGTAGGCTGGGGGTTTTGTTGGGGATCGATGTTTTTATTAGAGATCGCACTCGGCGAGAAAGCCCCCAAATTAGAAATTAAAACTTTATTGCCTTGTGCTAATTGCGAGGTCACGACATTAATAAAAGTTCTTACGAATAATTCCGTTTTTTTCACAGGTAAATTTGAATTTGTCGCTAATAATCTCACAAATTCTTTTCTGAGCATTAAAAAACCCTCCTTTTTATTCTTTTATCTCAAATTTCAGTTTGGAATTAGTTTTATATTAAAATAAAACTATAAAGACGGGATTTCAGTTTATCCGCAATGCAGATCTCTAATTGTTTGAGCATCTATTTTAATCGTACTATTTCCATAATTTGTTGTCAAATCTTGGCATTTTTTCAATAATAGTTTAAGATAAAAAGAGACAAAACAAAAATTAAAATATTAAATTTATTTCTATAAAACATAAATTTCAACAGATGAGGGGCAAGATGCTTCCTATTTCTTTGTATCGTAAATGGAGACCACAGCGGTTTGAAGAGGTCGTGAACCAAGCGCCAGTGGTAAAAACTCTCGCTGGCGCAATTCGCCATGGCCATATTTCGCATGCTTATTTATTTGCTGGGCCTCGCGGGACTGGCAAAACCACGATTGCGAGGTTATTGGCTAAGGCCGTTAATTGTGAAAATAATAAAAGTTTCGAGCCGTGCAACAGATGCCAGTCGTGTCTTGAAATAAGTGAGTCTAGGTCATTGGATATTTTTGAAATTGACGCAGCTTCGCATCGCGGCATTGATAAAATTAGAGATTTGATTGAAAAAATTAAATTTACACCCGCCCGGGCGCGATATAAGGTATTTGTCATTGATGAAGTCCATATGTTAACTCGCGAAGCGTTTAACGCCCTGCTAAAAACACTCGAAGAACCGCCAGTGCACGCGATCTTTATTTTGGCAACCACAGAGGCTTACAAGATACCACCAACCATTCTTTCACGTTGTCAACGTTTTGATTTTAAAAGATTATCAGTTTTACAAATTTCCCAGCAACTCGAAAAAATCGCCAAAACTGAAAAAATCAAAATTGAAGCCGGAGGTACGGAGTTATTAGCACAAAATTCTGAAGGATCATTGCGTGATGCCATTGGTTTTTTGGATCAGCTTCGGGCAATGACCAAAAGCAATATCACTTTAGCAGACATTGAATATGTATTGGGTTTGACTTCGCAAAAATCAGTCCTGAGGTTAATGGATTTAATTTTTAAAAACTCTTTAAAGGAAGCGGTTGAATTGGTGAATAAAATTTTTAGCAAAGGCTATGAATTGCCGCAATTTGCCAATGCCGTGATTGAAGAATTAAGAAAATTAGTCTTAGCTAAAAGTGGTTTGGAATTTTCTTTTTTAGGCTTAGACGAGGATGAAGAAGCTAAGTTTTCCAAATGGCAAGATCGAGTTAGCCTAAAAAGATTACTAGAAATCATCAAAGCTTTTCGTGGCGTGGAGGATTATTTAAAAACTGTCTCGCAACCACCACTGGCCCTCGAAATGGTTTTAGTGGAATTAATCGTGCCAAACCTTGAAAAAGACGGAGAAACAAGATTTCAGGACAAAATTGTAAAGCCGAGTGTAGATTCGCCAAAATCTGACACATCAAAAAGTAGTTCATCTAAATCAAATTTAAAAATCGAGCACCCAAAACAGAATCTCAAAACCGAGAATCCTCAAGAAATGACGAAATTTATCGAACTTTGGGCGGAAATTTGTGAAAAAGTTAAAGAGGAAAATAGCTCTTTAGCCTCGTTTTTGAAAATGTGCGTGCCATTGCAAATTTTAGATGATAAAATAATTATTGGAGCAAAATTTAAATTATATATTGATAAAATTCACGAAAAAAAGGTCTTAGTTGAAAAAGTGATCGAGGCTGTTTTTGGCCAAGGATATGAATTATCGTGTGAAAAAGTGACTGATCAAAACAAAGACCAATTTCAGCAAAATTCAGATAAATTACGGGAAGCGGAAGAGCAGCTCGAAGAAAAATTAGCCCAAGAAGCGCGTCAAGTTTTTGAGTAATAAATAATTTTAAAGAGGATTAAGTGGCGAGAAAACGCAACCGCACCACCCATGCCAAAAAATTTGATCAAATGGCGGATATTGTCGGCAAATTGCCACCACAAAACATTGAAGCTGAAAAATCGCTTTTAGGTTCTCTATTGATTGATAAAGACGCGATTATAAAAGTGGCGGATATTTTAAAGGTTGAAGATTTTTATCGGGAAACGCACGGCCAAATTTATGGGGCAATGCTGGGTTTGTATGATAAAAAAATGCCAATTGATTTAATTACTTTGACTGATATTTTAGAGAAATTAAAAATTTTAGAAGAAGTTGGCGGGGCAAGCTATTTAGCCACCTTAGCAAATTCCGTACCCACTGCCAGCCACGTGGTTTATTATGCCAATATCATTAGCCAAAAAGGAATTTTAAGAAGGCTTATTGAAGCTGCGCAAAATATTGCCCAGTTAGGTTATGAAGAATCTGAAGATGTTGATGCAGTTTTAGATAGCTCAGAGAGAATTTTGTTTGATGTCACCCAAAAATTTTTAAAGCAAGAATTTGTTTCCATGAAAGATGTTTTATCTGATACTTTTGAGAGGATTGATAAGCTTCACAAAGAAAAAGGCAAAATGCGGGGTGTACCGACTGGTTTTGACGGCTTGGATAATATTTTGGCTGGTTTGCAGCCTTCTGATTTTATTGTTTTAGCTTCCAGACCTTCGATGGGAAAAACTACCCTAGCTTTAAATATGGCCGCACATGTGGCAATTAAATTAAAAATTCCGACCGGAATTTTTTCTCTGGAAATGAGCAAAGAACAATTAGTTGACCGAATGCTTTGTACGCAGGCGGGCGTGGATTCGTGGAAATTACGGACCGGCAATCTTGATGATGAAGATTTTCCGAAAATTGGTTATGCAATGGGGGTCTTGTCTGAGGCGCCTTTGTATATTGACGACGCACCGGTTTTAAACTCGATGGAAATTCGCACCAGAGCTCGAAAATTAAAAGCGGAACATGGTTTAGGTTTGATAGTAATTGATTATTTACAGCTAATCCAAGGTCGAAGTTTTACAGGTGATCAAAACCGTGTCCAAGAAATTTCTGAAGTGAGCCGTTCCTTGAAAGCCTTGGCTCGGGAATTAAACATTCCAGTTTTAACCTGCTCACAACTTTCAAGAGCCGTGGAAATGAGGCCGAATCACCAGCCGCAATTAGCTGATTTACGAGAGTCAGGTTCAATTGAACAAGATGCAGACGTGGTGATGTTTATTTATCGGGAAGATTATTATGACAAAGACACGGAAAACAAAAATATTGCGCAAATAATGATTAAAAAACATCGCAATGGCCCAACTGGCGAAATTGAGCTTTATTTTGTACCTGACCAATTAGCTTTTAAGGATTTGGAAAAAAAACGTAAAGTTGAAGCTCGTTCGTAGAAACATTAAATACAGTAGAAGCATTAAATACATAGGAAAGAGATGAAAGATTTTTTTGATGAAAACGTGATTGATTGGCGAACAATTGATGACTACCAAAATGAGGGAACTTTGGCGGGTTTGTGTATGGCGCTGGCAGAATCTGACAAATTATTAAATTATATTCTCACTCAGCAACATTATTTGGGCAAGAATGTTTATGAAAAAATCCATGAGGCCAAAGGCCGCTTTTCTGATTTGAAAAATTTAGCGCGGGCGCTTGAAGTAAAAGAGAGTATTTTTGTAGAATATGACCAGGAAGTTTCCAAAGAAGATATTAAAATGGCTTTAAAATATTACCGTGAGGCGATTTTAGATCTTACCGAGAACAAAAAGCCAGATTCAGGTGCTTTTGAAAGAATTTCATCCTGGATAAATTATAATTTTATTTTTCATTCAGGTCGATTCAGAAAAGTGGTAATCAGTTTTTTGGTGGCGATTTTCTTATTGATAATTTTAGACGTAACTCATCCTGGCCAGGCAATCGTGCACTTTTTAACAAGTTTGTTATTTAAAGCTGGAAATTGGTTTTTGGTGGCTGGTGTTTTTGTGGTTGGAATCGTGATAATTGTTTTAGGGGTAATTATCTATTTTGAGAAAAAAAACCGAAAATAATAAATTTAGGCTGTGGATAACTCATCAAAAATCAAAATGCAAAAATCAAAATGCAAAATGAAAATTAGCAAAAACGAATTCAGTTTTCAAAGAAAATTAAATTAGCCCCCTTTTAGGTCTTGACAAAATTAAACCCATGGCATATAATGGTATAATCTTCAGAAATGAAGATGAAGATTAACAACTAATCTCTACCGAAAATTTTCTGAAATTGCATCGGGTGGAAGAAGACAAGGAGGGCTTTTTAATACCTTAATTCTTCTGCTATACAACACTACAAAATTGCACCTAAAAAAATAAAAATAAAAAATGAGTAGTTGGTACACTTAAGCTGGATAAAAATTATCTTGCTCAAGCGTACCAACTACCCAAAATAGGGTAGAGATTGGTACAACAGAGGATCGGCACTCGCACCTTCTAAACAAAGGCTTGCAGAGACTGAGTTTTCTCTGAAGGGCCAATAGGTTTTTCGGGGATCATTAGAAGACTGCAGCCTTCCAAGGCGCGGAACGCGCCAAACATTTTAAAAATAGTGGGCGTTTAGTTCCGCGCCTATTCTAACACAAAGCTTGAAGAAAATCAAGTCTAAGCGCAGCCCGTCTCACCTTATCGGTGAGCCGAGGTAAAAAGAATAGGCGCTTTTTTTGTTGCCTCGATAGCAACAATCCCGCACTCCTATCGTTAAGAAAGGAAAATCTGCGGGATATTTGTTGCGAGTCTTTATTTATTCGTAAATTTTTGGTATATTAACCACAAGCTGTTTAATCGCCACACAATCCGAGGAGGTACCGAAATGACCAGCAAAGAGTTTAGGCAGATGATTTTTAACCCTAACATTACTGATGTGGATTTGGAAGAGCGTTTTTACGGAGTCGAAGTTGAGAGCGAAGAAGATGCACAGCAGCTTTTAGAACTGCTTAGAGAGCATCGCCAAGTTACGATTGATATTATTTATGCTAAGAATTTGCCTCTGCCAAGATCTGCTTATGAGCGAGGTTATTGAGAAAAACTATTATTAAATGAGGTGGACCCGTGAACTTTTCCGAGGCTCTACCTCTTTTTTCTTTGCCTAAAAACTGGTAAAATTAGAAAGCAATGAAAGATATTTTGGGAAATCTCAATCCAGAGCAAAAAGAGGCCGTTCTCACCACCGAGGGTCCGGTATTAATAATTGCCGGTGCAGGGTCGGGCAAAACTCGAGTCTTAACCCATCGCATCACTTATTTAATTTATCAAAAAAGAATCAGTCCTCAGCATATTTTAGCAGTTACTTTTACCAATAAAGCCGCCGCGGAAATGAAAAAAAGAATTGCCAAACTTTTAGGTCGAAATGAAAACGACCATTTTCGGCTGATGCCGTTTTTAGGTACTTTCCATTCAATTTGCGTGCGAATTTTGCGCGAAGAAGCCAAAACCTTGGGTTTTAAATCGAACTTTGCCATTTTTGATACCGCAGATCAAAAAACCGTGGTCAAAAAAGCGATGGAAAAATTACAAATTGATCCCAAGCAATATGCGCCAGAATTAATTTTAAATATGATTTCAGGGGCGAAAAATGAACTTTTAACCCCTCAAGATTATGCGAAATACGTGAGCAGTTCTTTTCATGAAATAGTTTTGGCAGTGTATGCTGAATACCAGAGGATCTTGAAAGATAATCAAGCTTTGGATTTTGATGATTTGATTATGAAAACAGTTTGGTTGTACAAAAAATATCCGGAGATTTTAATTAAATGGCAAAAACGCTTTCAATATATTTTGGTTGATGAATATCAGGATACGAACCGAGCTCAGTATATGTTGGTGAAATTATTAGCAGCTGAGCATAAAAATATTTGTGTGGTTGGAGATGATGCGCAGGCAATATACGGCTGGCGCGGAGCAGATATTCGCAATATTTTGAATTTTGAATCGGATTTTCCTAAGACGAAAATCATTAAATTAGAACAAAATTATCGTTCGACAAAGAGAATTTTAGCCGCGGCACATGAAATAATTTGTAAAAATGTCGTCAAAAAAGAAAAACAGCTTTGGACGGAAAATGAAGAGGGTGTGCCAGTGACAATTTTTGAAGCCCAAAATGAAAAAAATGAGGCGGAATTTATTGTCAATGAAATTAAAAGCTTATCTGATGATTCGTCTCCGGTCAGAACTAGTCAGCTTTCGTTAAAAGATTTTGTGGTTTTATACCGCACCAACGCGCAAAGCCGAGCGATTGAGGAAATTTTTCTAAAATATGGTTTGCCGTACCGGATCATTGGCGGGACGAAATTTTATAGCCGTAAAGAGATCAAGGACACGCTAGCATATTTACGTGCGATTTATAATTTAGATGATTTGGTAAGTTTGGAAAGGATTATTAATTTGCCGCCACGCGGAATTACTCCCAAGACTTGGACACAAATTGTGAGTTTGTTTGAAAAAAATGGCAAGGATTTAGAAAAAGTTAAGATTGGTCTTGATAAATTGGAAATAATCAATAGTCGGGCGCAGAAAGCGGTCACGAAATTTTTGGAATTAATGGCAATATTGCGCGAAGCAGCTCACAAATTAAATATTGAAGAATTGATTGATTTTGTTCTATCTGCCACCAAATATAAAGAATATTTGTTAGACGGTACCATTGAAGCTGAAAGCAGATGGGAAAATATCCAAGAATTAAAATCGGTGACGAAGAATTTTAAAAACATGGCACCCATCGATAGCCTGGGTTCGTTTTTGGAAGAGGTGTCTTTGGTAGCGGAAATTGATAATTGGGATCCAAATTCTGAAGCCGTCACCTTAATGACCGCGCATAACGCGAAAGGTTTGGAATTTGCGGTAGTATTTATGGTCGGCATGGAAGAGGGTTTGTTTCCGCACGCCAACAGTTTGTTGGAACCGGCAGAAATGGAAGAGGAACGGCGCTTATGTTATGTGGGGATGACTCGGGCGAAAAAAAGGCTTTATTTGCTTTTTGCCAGATCGCGTTTGTTGTATGGTTCAATTCAAGTTAATTTGCGGTCGCGCTTTTTGGATGATTTGTCCAAAGAATTAATTGATGAAATCAGCCATGAGCAAATTAAACCGGCGAGCCAATCATCGGAAGGGACGGATGTTTCGGTTGATGATATTAATCAAGACCTTGAAACTAATATTTCTTTTACTGATGGTGATCGCATTGAACATGAAGAATTTGGACAAGGTATAATTGTGGAATTGGATGGGGATATCGCGACCGTGGCGTTTGCCGGGGTAGGGGTAAAAAAACTATCTTTGAGTATCGCGCCAATTAAAAAACTCAAAAACTAAAATTTGACAATTTGGAATGCTTTGCTAAAATCAAACAGGAAAGGAGAGGATTATTCTTTCTTTTTTAAACCGATATAAATTTGGAATAGTGCTCACAATATTTTTCTTTTTCTTAGTTTGGCTTGGAATTAGGGGACATCAAAATTCCGCTCAGGTTTTGGGCGCCCAGATTAGTGCAAAGCCAATCATTATTATTGATAATGGTGTGGAAAGTCAATATTTTGTGACTGAGAGCCGGCTTGCGGAAATCTATGATGAAATCGGTTTAAAAATTTATCCAGAAGACCGCGTGACGGTTTTAGTTGATCCGCAACTCGGTTTGGGTACTCAAATTCGAATCCGGCGCGCGACGGCGATTTGGGTCAATGATGGTGGCATTCCGAAAATTTTTCGAACCTGGAAAGAAACTGTAGGGCAATTATTAGACGAAAAACAGATTAAAATTGGGCAACTTGATCGGTTAACACCGTCTTTGGAAACAACTTTGACAGATAATTTAAAAGTTGTGATCGTGAGGGTGAAACAAAAAGAACAAACCGAAATGGTTTCAATTGCTTTTGAGACAAATTATAAAAATGATGCTTCGCTTTATATTGGTCAAAATCGGGTGGAACGAAGCGGGGCAAATGGCAAAAAAGAGGTTTTATTCCGTTTAACTTTTGAAAATAATCAGTTGGTGAGTAAGGATTCAATTAAAGAAAAAATTATTACCGAGCCTACGACAAAAATTGTTTTACGCGGTACCCGTAAAAAAGTAACGGTACGGTGTGCTGGATATAATTTATTGGCTGAGGATGCCGCGGCCAAGAATAATATTGATCCGAATTCTTTATGCCGGACAATGATGGCAGAAAGTAATGGTCACTCGGATTCATATAATCCAGCTGGACCATATTATGGTTTATTTCAATATGCTTACTCTACTTGGCAATTATTAAGTCCAAAAGCTGATTTTGCTGGTGCGAGTATTAGTAACGCGCGGGCGCAAATTTATGTGACGGCTTGGGCATGGGCGCACGGCTATCGCGGCCGATGGCCATAGTTTCGGCTTGGCACTCGAAAACTTTTTCTATATAATAAGGATAGAGTCATTTATTCTTTTTTCATTTTCGAGGATTTATGAAGCTGACCGACAAAAAAGTGCTGGCGGAAATCTTATCGCAGCATCATTTATGGGCACAAAAAAGACTGGGTCAGAATTTTTTGTCGGATTTTGAGGTTTTGCAAAAAATTGTTCAAACCGCGGAGATTAACCATAAAGATTATGTGGTTGAAGTTGGAGCCGGGATTGGGACCCTAACTGATCAACTTTGCCAAAACGCGAGATGGGTAATGGCAGTCGAAGTCGATCCTAATATGGTGAAAATTTTACAAGAAACCTGTGGTCATTATTTAAATTTAAAAATTATCCAAAAAAATATTTTGGGTTTAGAATTGAATCGAGTTTTAGGCAAAATTGCTGAATACAAAGTGGTCGCAAATTTACCTTATTATATTACCCAGCCAGTTTTGCGATATTTTTTAGAAAATGAAACCAAGCCCGAGAGTATGGTTTTGATGGTTCAAAAAGAAGTCGCGGAAAGACTCTGTGCGAAACCGGGCGAAATGAGTTTGTTATCGGTTTCGGTCCAATTTTTTGGCCAGCCCAAATTAATTCAGATTGTGAAAGCTGAAAGTTTTTTCCCAGCTCCCAAAGTAGATTCAGCCATTATTAGAATTAATAAAATTCGCGAAAGATTTCTCGAAGTTTCGCAACCATTATTTTTTACTTTAGTTAAGGCTGGATTTTCGGAAAGACGAAAACAAATTCATAATTCACTTGCGACTAGCTTACAATTAGCACCCGAAACAGTGCAAAAAATATTAACCCAAGCTGAAATCGATCCTACGCGTCGAGCTCAGACTTTATCAATGGAGGAATGGCATGAACTCTACCAAGCCTTTACCAGAGAACAAACCTGAAGAAGAATCTGCATCGTCAAAAAATGAGCAATTAAATGTTCAACCTGATTCGCAAACTCCGGAAAAATTGCCAGAAGAAAAACCAGCAGGAATAGTTCGAAAAGGGATTGATACTACCGGTGCGATTGTAAAGGGCGGGGCTGAGTTGGGAATTAAGGGCGCCGAAAAAGGTGCCGAAATTACCGAAAAAGGTTTTGAGGTCGCGGGTAAAAGTTTGGAATTAGTTGGTAAGGGAGTAGAAGCCACTGGCAAGGGTGTTCAATATGCGGGTAAAGGAGTGGAATACACGGGCGTGGTAGTGGAAGGAGAAGTTAAATCTGGTCTAAAATATCTTTCTGGCATAATCAAGAATCGTCGTGGCATTAAAGATTTTTTCTGGAAATCAAAACGGGGTGTTATCACCGGTAGTGCCGATAATGATCCTTCTGGTATAGTCACGTATACTCAGATTGGAGCAATCGCTGGGTTCCAGTTGCTTTGGCTTTGTTTGGTGGCTTGGCCGTTGTTGACGGTAGTCGAAGAAATGTCAGCCCGCATTGGCGTCGTTACCAAAAAAGGTGTAAACTCTATTGTTATTGAGAATTATGGCCGAGCCTGGGCATATTTGGCGACTTTGATAATTTTAATTTGTAATACTTTTACAATGGGCGCAGACATTGCGGCAATGGCTGATGTGGCTTCAATATTAACTAAAATTCCGGAATTAGTGTATATCTTATTGCTGGGTGGAATATTTTTCTGGTTACTTTGGACCAAAGGTTATCAAGCAATTAGCCGTTATTTGTTTTTATTAACCCCTTTCTTTTTGTTATATATTGGTTCGGCTTTATTTTTAAATGTTCCTTGGGGTGAAGTTTTAAAGAATACTTTAGTTCCGACCTTGGGATCAATTAATATGAGTTTTGCTTTAATTGCGGTGGCATTTTTAGGAACAACCTTAACCCCGTTTTTAATTTATTGGGAAGCAACACAGGAAATTGAGGAAAATAAAACCGTCGCCAAACTTCATGATGAGAGTATTGGGGTTACATCAGGGATGTTTTTTTCGCAGTTTATTGCTTTTTTCATTATTGTCGCCGCCGCCGCGGTTTTTGCTGGTGCAAATCATGAGTTAAATTCAGCCCGCGAAATTGCCTTAGCGTTCAAGCCATTAGGTAAAATGTCATTTTTACTCTATTCTTTAGGGATATTAGGATCTGGTTTTTTGGCAATTCCGGTAATGGCAGCTTCAACAGGATATACTTTTTCGGAAACCTTTGGTTGGAAAAAAGGTTTGGATCAGCCATATTCAAAAGCAAAAGGATTTTATGCAGTAATGATTTTAACTTTAATTTTTGGAGTAGCAATTGCTTTATTGAAATTTAATCCAGTTTTAGCTTTGGTTTATTCCCAGGTTTTAAACGGTTTATTGATGCCAGTTTTGGTGGTGTTATTATTGTTTATTTGTAATAATAAAAAAATTATGGGTCAACACACAAATCGGGTTTGGAGTAATATTTTTGGTTTTTTGGCCTTGATTGTTTTAGTTTTAGCTGATTTTGCCTTAATATTTCAGTGGTTAAAATAACTTTGAGGAAATATGAATTTGGGAACTTTATATATTGTTGCCACCCCGATTGGTAATTTGGCGGATATTACCTTGCGAGCTTTAGAAACTTTGAAAAAAGTTGATTTGATCGCGGCCGAAGACACTCGTCTGACCACTCGGCTGCTATCAAGATATGAAATTAAAAAACCGCTTATTTCTTATCACCAACATTCGCGCTTATCGAAAATTGACGAGATTATTTGGGAATTAAAAAATGGTAAGCAGGTGGCTCTGGTGTCAGATGCGGGTACGCCTGGGATTGCTGATCCTGGTGCCAGCTTGATTTTAAAAGCGCTTGAGAATAAAATAGAGATTATCCCGATTCCAGGAGCGCAAGCAGCCGTCACTGCCTTATCAGTGAGTGGTTTTTCGGAATCAAAATTTATTTTTGTGGGATTTTTACCTAAGAAAAAAGGTCGTCAAACTTTATTAACACAACTTTCGGAAATGGTTTTTGAGGGCGTATTGATTTTTTACGAATCACCATATCGTATTAATAAAACCTTGCTGGACTTGCAGAACTATTTTGGTGACATTGAAGTAGTAGTGGCTCGAGAATTGACAAAGATTTATGAAAGCTTTTATCGAGGAAAAATTAGCGAAGTTGAAAAACAAATTAAGGCTAAGGGAGAATTTGTAATATGCCTCAAAAAAGCTATCAATGCCAAATAACAGGTCGGGTTCAAGGAGTCTTTTTCAGGTCGTATTTAAAAAAACATGCCGATAATTTGCACCTGGCAGGTTGGGCAAAAAATGAGCCTTCAGGTTCGGTTTTACTTGAAGTCCAAGGTGAAGGGGACGCGGTAGATGAATTTTTAAAACTGGTTAAAATCGGGTCTGAAAATGCAAAAATTACTAAAGTTAAAGTTCGCAAAATCCCCAATCAAACAAATTTAAAAGAATTTATAATTAAAATAATTTAAGGTTAAAATGAAAAAATTTTATCTCACCACGCCAATTTATTATGTTAATGATAAGCCTCATATCGGTCATGCTTACACGACAATCGCCGCTGACGTAATCGCGAGATATTATCGTGCCAAAAATAAACCAGTGATGTTTTTGACCGGTACTGACGAGCATGGTAAAAAAGTCGCTGAGGCGGCTGAGAAAAATAAGACGACGCCGCAACAATTTGTCGATGATATTTCCGGGCATTTTAAATCAGCTTGGCAAAAATTAAATATTTCCAATGATTATTTTATCCGCACCACGGATGTGAACCATGTCCAGGTAGTAAATAAGGTTTTACGACAATTATTTAAAGCGGGTTTAATTTATAAAAGTAATTATGAAGGGTTATATTGTGTAAGTTGCGAGGAGTTTAAAACTGATAAGGATTTGGTTGATGGACTTTGCGCAATTCATAAAACTAAACCCGAGAAAATTAAAGAGGAGTGTTATTTCCTCAAAGTCTCAAAATATCAATCGCAGCTGCAGGAATTAATCACCAAAGGCGATTTAGAGATAAGTCCTCAGACTCGAAAAAATGAAATTATTAGTTTTTTGAAAAATGAAAAATTAACTGATGTGGCAATTTCCCGTCAAAAGGAAAAAGTTGATTGGGGAATTAGTTTGCCTTTTGATAAAAATTATACCACTTATGTTTGGGTGGATGCGCTTTTAAATTATTTAACCGCGACAAATTGGCCAGATAAGGATTTTGATCAAGTTTGGCCGCCCGACCTTCAATTGATGGCGAAAGATATTTTGCGAATTCATAGCACGGTATGGCCGGCGATTATTTTAGGTCTTGGTTTAAAATTACCCAAGAAAATCTTTGCCCACGGTTTTTTTACTATTAATGGTCACAAAATGAGCAAGAGTTTAAATAATGTGGTTGATCCGGTAAAATTAGCTGATGAGTATGGGGCAGATGTAGTTCGATATTTTTTACTGCGCGAATTTACTTTTGGTCATGATGGTGATTTTAATTTAGAGAGATTTGCCGAGCGATACAACGCTGATTTAGCCAACGATTTGGGTAATTTAGTACAACGAATTTTAAGTTTAGCCAAAAATAACCAAATTCAGACCATTCCCGATAAGACAAAAACTTTAACCGAGGTTGAAAAAGATTTGGAAAATTTGAAGTTTAAGGATGCTTTAGACCGGATTTGGGAATTTGTGGTGACCGCAAATCAAGAGATAGAACTTGCCGAGCCGTGGAAATTAGCCAAAACCGAGCCTGTGAAATTTGCCAAATTTATTGGGGAAATGGTCGTGAAAATTAGTCTGATTGCCAACTCATTAGCGCCATTTATGCCTAAAACTAGTGCACAAATTTTAAAGCAGATTAAAACTCAGGAAATTGAACCGATATTTCCTAAAAAATAAATTATTTCAGCCAATTTTTTGACCCAAAGGAGGGTTTTTGATTTTGTACCCATTACTGGCGATGCTAAGTAATGTTATCGGAATTGTGGTTGATAAATTTGCTTTATCTCGCCAGAAAATTCAACTCGATGTTTTTAAAGTGACTTTATTTCTATTGTTGTGTTTATTTACCGCAATTTTTTTGCCATTTTTAGGCTCGATAAATATTACTAAAGCCTTAACACCAACCTATTTAATTATTTTTGGACTAATGTTGGTAACGGCAATTGTCTGGAATATTTTTTATTATCAAGGGATTCAAAAAGAGAAACTTTATGAGTTTCAAACGATCATTACTTTTACTCCCTTAGTGACGATCTTGTTGGCGAGTTTGCTCTTCATCGAAGAGAGAAAATGGCAAGTTGAATTGGCAGCAATAATTGCGAGTTTGGCATTAATTTTTGCCCATGTCAGAAAATCTCATTTCCAGATTAGCCAATATTCTGCGGGTTTGATAATTTGTGTTATTTTAACCTCCCTAGAATTAATTTTAATTAAAGTTTTGTTAAATGTTTATTCGCCAGTGAGCTTGTATTTTTTGAGGACTTTAATTATTTTTATCTTTTTTGCGCTTTGGTACCGTCCCAATTTAAATAATTTACCAAAATCAGGTTTGGCTTTAATTGCGGCCTCAGCGGTAATGGGGGCGGCACAAATGATTTTGAAGTTTTACGGTTTTGAATTTTTTGGAGTGGTCTATACTGTGATGGTGATGACTTTGGGACCGATTTTGGTTTATTTGTCTTGTTTTTTGATTTTTAAAGAGGAATTAAAAAAAAGAACTATTTTGGCGGCGCTGGTAATTTTGGCCTGTATAGTTTGGGCGACGTTTCAATAAAATTACTAAATAGTGCTGACAATACAGAATTCTTGAGAACTATTTAGAATTTGAGAACCTATTTTTTCTTTTTAATTTGATGAGAGATTTTTCCGGTCTTAGTCCGATATACATCTCCTAAATCGGAAAATAATTTTTCGACTTTTTTTTCGTCCATATAACGATGCAAATGTGGAGTTAAATTTTCGGCTTTATCCTGCAACTCTGATTCTTTTGATTTTAGTTCTAAATATTTTAAAACGATTTCATCAATACTTCTTTTTTGTTGGCGAAATCGGTCTTTCATAATGGGACAAAACTGTTGAAAATCGCACCAACCACAAAGCGGACCCGGTTTTGGTGCAAATTTTTCTAATGAAATTTGTTCAGCAGTTTTGTTCACCGTTTCTTCGAGCTGTTGGTGATCCTCTTTTTGCCTTTTAGTGCTTAATTTTAAATCCGGTGCTAAAAAATGGAGCGAGAGTTTAACATCGGTCAGGTGGGGCCATTTTTGTTTGGCGGCCCAATCGTACATAGTGAGCTGTAAATTATCATCAACTTTGTCTTGTGTCGGTACCCGGCCAGTTTTATAATCAATGATCTCAAAATGATTATCAGTTATTTTATCAACCCGGTCAAAAACCCCGGAAATGTTATGTTCGCCCATTGGCAAGACAAATTTTTCTTCAATACTGACAACGGCCGGCATGGCTTTTTTGATTCGGGAATAAAAATTTTCCACAATTTTCAGGCCATTGGCAAAATAATTTTGCGCCACTTCATTTTCGGCAAAAATGCTCTTATCGAAATTTTCGGAGTAGAGTTTGATTGTTTCTGCTTGAGTTGGTAAATGATAAACATCTTCCAAAATAAACTTTAAGGTTTCGTGGAGATGATTGCCAAACCACATTTTTTCCGAAGGTTTGGTGGGGAGGCGATCGAGATATTGGAATTTAAACATTAAGGGACACGTTTGATAAGTATTAATCGCAGAATATGAAAGTCTCATAAAATCCTCCGGATTATTTAATAACTAATATCTAATTTCCCCAAAGGGGAGCCTTCGGCTCTAATGCCTAATCAGCCCCCAATGATTAAATGACGAAATGGCTAAAATTTAATTTCAGGCATTAGGTATTTATTAGGTCAATTAGAATAATTAGGTTAATTTTTCTTTTTATTATGTTGGTAATTTTCAATCGCTTTTTTAATACCTTCGGCAGCCAAAACCGAGCAATGCATTTTAACTGGTGGTAATCCTTGTAAGGCATCAGCGATTGCTTGATTAGTTAATTTTATCGCTTCGCGAAGTGGTTTGCCCATAATCATTTGTGTGGCCATGGAAGAGGTGGCAATCGCGGCGCCACAGCCTAAAGTTTCTACTTTAACATCGGCAACATATTCAGTATCTTTACCTTTAATTTTTTTGGTTTTAACCTTAATATAATATTTTGCCACGTCACCGCATCTGGGATTGCCAACGACCGCTTCTCCAGAGGGGTTTTTCATGGCGCCAATATTTTGTGGGTGCATAAAGTTTTCTAAAACTTTTTTGCTATATAAATGATCTATTTTTGCTCCTAATTTAATGAGCATTTACTTTTTTATTTGGTCCAAAAGGGGAGATTTGACGTAACTTTTTAATTATTTTTGGTAAAACTTTGATGACATAATCAATTTCCTGTTGGGTAGTTTTCCAGCCTAAACTAAATCTGATCGAGCCATGAGCCCGAAACGGGTCCTGGTACATCGCCATAATTACATGAGATGGTTCGAGGGAACCTGAGGTACAAGCAGAACCGGTTGAAGCGGCAATGCCCTTAAAGTCTAAATTCAAAATGATTGATTCGCCTTCAACATATTTAAAATTTAAATTTAGGATGTGCGGGACACGCTTTTTAATATCGCCATTAAGTTGGACATCAGGAATTAGATCGATAATTTTTTTCTGCAAATAGTCGCGTAATTTTTTAATTTTTTTCGTTTCCAAAGAATTATTTGCCATTTTAATGGCTTTACCAAAACCGACAATTGCTGGGACGTTTTCCGTACCTGCCCTTAAACCAAATTCATGTTCGCCACCTAAACTCTGCGCTTTAATTGGGGTATTTTTTTTAACAAATAAAGCCCCAATTCCTTTAGTTGCTCCTAATTTATGTCCAGATAATGTCAGCAAATCGACATGTAGCCATTTGGTATTGCAGTTTTCATAACCTGCCGCTTGGACGGCATCAGTATGAAAATAGATTCGATGTCCATTTTTGGCACGGCTTTTATTCATTTTTTCAAGCATTTTTCCAATTTCGCGAATCGGCTGCAAACTCCCAGTTTCATTATTAGCGTACATAATCGAGACTAAAAGCGTATTTTTTTGGATAACTCTTTTGATAGATTCAAGATTGACTTGACCCTGTGGATTGACTCTAAGATATGTTACTTTAGCTCGTTTCGCCTTTTCTAATTCACGGTAACAATTTAAAACCGCATGATGTTCAATTTGGGTAGTAATAATATGAGGAATAAATTTTGAATTTGTGACCAGACCACGAACGGCTAAATTATCAGCTTCAGTGCCACCAGAAGTAAAAATTACTTCATCTGCCTGGCAATTTAAAAAATCTGCGATCGTTTTTCTATTCTCATCAACTGCTTTTCGAGCTTCCCGGCCAAATTTATGGATCGAAGATGGGTTGCCAAATTTTTCTGAAAAATATGGCAAAATTTTGCTTTTTATTTGAGGACGAACTGGCGCGGTCGCCGCATAGTCCAAATATATTTTAGGCATAAAATAAGATTTCCTATAAAAAACATGCAGCCATAAGGATTTGGTTTTTTTCCGTTTGGCATATTATCTCCTAAATGTTATTATAACATAGGAATGAAAAAAGTTAAAGTTTTAGGCAAGCGACTAAAAGGAGCGAAGAATGGCAAAGGTGAGCGTTGATAAAGAAAAGTGTATTGGTTGCGGGGCGTGTCAGACATCATGTCCTAAGGTTTTTAAAGTCGGCGATGATGGCAAATCATCAGTTATTAATCCTGATGGTAAGTGTAACCTTAAAGAGGTTGCGGCCGCATGTCCGACAGGCGCAATCACTATTTCGGAATAATTTTAGGACTCATATCTTAATAATATGAAGGATAATAAGCAAATTGATATTCAACAATGTTCTCATCTACGGTGCTGGTGGTGACAGTCAGGCTGGCTGAGTTTTTTGAGAAGGAAAGGCTTTCTTCATCCGAATCTAATAATTTCCAACCAGCACTAACTAAATTTGTGCGATAATAATTTATGATTTTAGTTGAAGTCGCGCGAACTTTGTAGCTTATCTGATAAAAATTATTGTCTTGAGTAGTCGAATATCGGGTACGAATTGAACCAGGATACCTGACAACACCAACTATATCAGTGCCGGCAACATCAGTGGTGGGCATGGTTTCAGTTGAACTCGAACTGCCAGTGTCGCTGGAAGTTGAAGTCGGGGTGCTGGTGACAGCAGTTTTGATGGCTTTTTTGGCTTTGCTATAAGCATAATAGCCTAAACCGCCACCCAAAAGTAGTAAAAAAACGAGCACTAAGACAATAATCAGCACCACTTTAGTTCCTTTTTTGGGTTCGGTTGAAGGCGTGGGCGTGGGTGCGGATTGTGGCTGTGGTTGTGGTTGAGAACTTTCCATTTCCCTCCTTTAAATTAAAATTAGTCAAGAAAATCTTGATCAAATTTAACATGTAATTCTATATTTATTATATCCTTAGAGTTGGGCTTGTCAAATTAGGATTGAATTTGAAGCAATTTTATGGTAAGATTAGTCATAAAGGAGTTAAAATGAACGAAATTTCTCCTGAAACCAATGAGTTACAAACAGAACGAGAAATTGTTATTGCCGGCACGGCGATTGAAGGAGCGGTCCAACGGCTCGCAGAAGTAGCTCCGGATTTTAATCTAGAGGGCAAGAGTTTAAGTGATTTAGAAAAGGAAGCGACGCGGTTAGAAGAAAAAGCGGCGGCGATAAGGAGTTTGGCGGTGCATTGTCGTCCCGATAATAACATTCTGGGGATCGTTGAGGGTGGATTAAAGGTAAAAATTAGAGAATTGTCAGAAAATTCTTAAAGATGAATCAAAAAGTATTGGTCGCAATGTCTGGAGGCGTAGATTCTTCGGTCGCGGCGGCATTGCTTAAAAAAATGGGTTTTAAACCGATTGGGATTTTTTTAAAGTTTTGGCAGCCTGAAAATAACGATCATTTTACGAACCGATGTTGTTCTACTGAAGCATCTTTTATGGCGCGTCAGGTGGCTCAAAAAATAGAAATCCCTTTTTATGTTTTGGATTTTCGAGAGCAATTTAAAAAAGAAGTTGCAGATTATTTTATCTCGGAATACAAAAAAGGCCACACGCCAAATCCCTGCGTGAAATGTAATCAGAAAATTAAGTTTGGTTTATTATTGCAAAAAGCACGTGAATTTGGGGCAGAATTTATTGCGACTGGTCATTATGCACAAATTTTTCCGCTTACTAATAAATCTGGCAGCGGGAAAAAGATATTTAATGAGAGTGCAGGTTTGAATTTTAGTAATTCCGAGCAAACAAAGCCAGTTTTAAAGTCTGCTTTGGAAAAATATTCCCGAGCTAAATTAATTTTGACTGAGGCTCGAGACAAGACGAAAGATCAATCATATTTTTTATGGACCCTTAAACCTGAACAGCTTCAAAAAATTTTATTTCCAATTGGCAATTTCACTAAGCCCGAGGTGAGAAAGTTGGCTAAAAAATGGGGTTTGCCGAGTGCTTTAAGTCGAGAAAGCCAAGAAATTTGTTTTGTAAATTCGAGTTTGTGGGATTTTTTACAAAAATATTTGAAGCCAAAAAAAGGTAAAATTGTCGATTTAAATGGTAAAATAATTGGTGAACATTTTGGAGCGTTATTTTATACAATTGGGCAAAGACATCATTTGGAAATTCCGGCTGATAATCCTGAACAAAAACCATATTATGTAGCGAGAATTGATTTGGCGAAAAATGAAGTGATAGTCGGGCATGAAGCAGATTTGTATTCAAAAGACTTAATTGCGAACGAAATTAATTGGATAAAATCAATCAACAATCAACAACCAGCAATCAATAATGTCGAAGCTCGAATTCGTTATGGCCACCCCAAAGAAAAGGTGAAAATTAAATTTCAAAATTCAAAAATTCAAGCCACTTTTGATAAACCGCAACGGGCAATTACGCCTGGACAATCCGTGGTTTTTTATCAAAACGAGGCGGTTCTTGGGGGTGGAATAATTGAAAATAAAAAATAAAAAATAAAAAATTAAAGATAAATGATGTTAACATCAAAGACCCCGATTCAAAAAATTGCCGGGATTGGACCCAAAATTGCCCAAAAGCTCGAAAAATTGGGAATTTTGACGATTTCCGATTTATTACATCATTACCCCTACCGGTTTGAGGATTTTTCAAAAATTTCAAAAATTGGACAAATTAAACCTGGCACGCATTGTGTAAAGGGAAAAATTCTCGAAATTAAAAGTAACCGCACCTTTCGTAAAAAAATGTTTATCACCCAAGCGATTATTCAGGACGCGACTGGTTCAATAAAAGTTGTCTGGTTTCACCAACCATACTTAACTAAAATGTTTAAAAGGGGTAGTCAGGTATTAATTGCTGGCCGTGTTGATTATGGCTACGCAGGTTTAGCTTTTCAAAATCCAACGATTGAAAAATACACCAAGGGTGGTTTGCATTCGGGTCGAATTGTACCCATTTATCCGGAAACGGCGGGTTTAAATTCTCGATGGCTGAGAAGAATTATTGCTTCGCTTCTAAAATTAACTGATAAAATTCCAGATTATCTGCCTAAGCAAATTAAAAAAGAATATGATTTACAGGATTTACCCCAGGCTTTAAAACAAGTTCATTTTCCAGATTCTTTCGAGAAACTAGAAATTGCTAAGAATCGAATCGCTTTTGATGAATTATACTTATTGCAATTGAAAATGTTGAGATTACGCCAGAAATGGCAAAAAATGACCGCCTCAAAAATTCAAATTGATCTTGAAGCAGTTAAGAAATTAGTCAAAAAATTGCCTTTCAAATTGACTAATAGCCAGAGAAAAGCGGCTTGGGAAATTTTGCAGGATTTATCTAGAAAATATCCGATGAATCGGCTTTTGGAGGGTGATGTTGGTTCTGGTAAAACTGTCGTGGCGGCAATTGCGATGTTGGCAGTAGCAAAATCTGGTTTACAATCAATGATGATGGCACCGACGGAAATTTTAGCCCAGCAACACTTCCATACTTTAAAAAAAGTTTTAGCGCCTTTTCGGTTAAAAATTGCCCTATTGACTAGCTCGAAAGCCGAAGCCGCGGGGATAAAAAATGCGGCTCGTCCAAAGATCATTGAAAAAATTAAAAACGGTCAGATTCCGATTGTGGTTGGCACGCATGCTTTGATTGTGGAGAAGATGTCTTTTGAAAAATTGGGTTTAGCGATTATTGATGAACAGCATCGTTTCGGGGTCGAGCAGCGCACTAAATTACATCAAAAAGCGAAAGGTTGTCCGCATTTATTATCAATGTCAGCCACACCAATTCCTCGCAGTTTAACTTTGGCGCTTTATGGCGATTTGGATTTATCAATTATTGACGAAATGCCCAAGGGTCGTTTAAAAATTGCCACTTATTTGGTACCGGCCGAAAAACGGCGCAAAGCTTATGAGTTTATCGCCAAGCAAATTAGAGCTGGTCGGCAGATTTTTGTGATTTGTCCATTAATTGAAGAATCAGATCGGCTGGGCGTAAAATCGGTGGAAACTGAATATTGCAAACTAAAAACTCAAATTTTTCCCAAATTCAAAATTGGTCAATTGCATGGCAAAATGAAACCTAAAGAAAAAGAAAAAATTATGGCTAATTTTTTAAAAAATAAATACAATATTTTAGTTTCGACTTCGGTAGTTGAAGTTGGCGTTGACGTACCAAATGCCTCGGTGATGATGATTGAGGGGGCAGAAAGGTTTGGCTTGGCACAATTACACCAATTTCGAGGTCGGGTGGGTCGTGCGGAACATAAATCGTATTGTTTTATATTTTGCGAAAGTCCCACTACGAAAATTTGGCAACGCTTATCAGCTTTAACTAGAATTAACGACGGTTTTAAATTAGCAGAAAAAGATCTGAAACTGCGCGGACCGGGCGAAATTGATGGTATTCGGCAGCATGGCTTGGTGGATTTGAAAATGGCGAAATTAACTGACTTGAAAATGGTCAAATTAACCCGCGAGGCAGCGGAAAAAACTCTTAAAATTGGACTCGAAAATTTACCGCTTTTAGAAAACAAAATAAAAGAATATAATAAGAACAAGAATAGAGATTGAAATAACCAATAATTAATAACCAATCAAATTCTAAACCCCAGTTACCAAATGTTTGAGAGTTATGTTATTGAAAATTGAATGTAAATTGGAATTTGAAAATTGATTTTTAGCGATGAGATTATGATTGATTTTATTGAAAAATACAAACTTTACATTGTCGGTTTTTTGGTCTTGGTAATTTTAGTCGGAGTGGTGATTTTGCTTTGGCAAAAGAAAAATAGTCCGAAATCATCGATTACAAAAAATAGTAGCGAAATTAGAGTTGATATTGAGGGCGCCATTAAAAAGCCCGGCGTTTATGTTTTAAAATCCGAAGCGATTTTAGAGGATTTAGTCGCTCAAGCTGGCGGCGTGACCGAAAATATTGATAAAATCAGGTTTGCTCAGGAATTTAATCGAGCCGAAGTGTTAAGTGATGGCCAAAAAATTTATTTGCCATTTGCCGGAGAAGTGGCAGGTGCGGCGACAAATAATACTAGCGGTAGTGCGACTGAATCTAACACGATCCAAACTGCGGGAAAAATTAACTTAAATTCAGCTACTGCCGAGCAATTAGATACTTTATCTGGAATTGGACCAGCTTATGCGGCCAGAATTATTGAATATCGGCAGGCGCATGGTGGCTTTAAGATTATTGAAGAAATAATGGAAATTAAAGGGATTGGCCAAAAAACTTTTGATAAAATCAAAGACCAGATTACGATATAGAGTCAATGAACAGTAAACAGTTCCAACCAGGGTCTGGTCCGCCTCTGGCGGAAACAATTAGCAATCAAATTTCTTGACAATTTTAGAAAAATTGTTAAAATATAAACAGGAGAAGCAGACTCCTTTTTTGAAACCCCAAAGGAGGCAGATAGCGATGCAGGTTCAGGCAGTGAGGGACGTTAAGTGCGATCGTTGCGGCATGGTTGGTAGACCGGTTTTTTCAGTAAATTTTAATGTTGTGGTCAGCCAAAGCAAGGAGAGCTTAACTTGTATTAAACCTGTAAGTGTTGCGATTTGTTCAGAGTGCATTGAGGGATTAGGTGCGTTTGTTAAGGATTTGTTAAAAGATGATGATTATTTCAGAGAAGAAGCATCAGTAGTTTTGAAGGGCGATATCCGCGAAGATTATCTAGATGAAATTATTGAAAGTTTAAAAGTTTGCTTGAAAGATGCTGGTGTTAGCAGCGAAAGTCTGAGCGGAAATACTCCGGAAAGTAAAGATGATTGGAAGGCACTTTTTGAGACCCTTGGGCATGATTGGATTGTGGCATTTACGGGATTTTTTGAGGCGGATGAGGATGGAGTCTGTAATCTAATTGAAGCGTGGCAGCAAGATCAGGAAAGCAAAAAAGACTCTGAAGATACTGAAACCACTGAAGCCGCAGATAAAGTAGCCCTAATTGAACGAAAGAGACAAATAATTGATGCTCTGGGTGGATTTACAGTTTTTCGCGAAGCACTAACTTCTGGATTGCACGAAACGTCAACGATTATTGATGGGATGGAAATTGCTAATGATGAGTTGGAAAGTTTGTTAGATGATGACCGTTGTGAAGAATTTCTCACCAGACTGCAGGGGATATTTATCGGAAGATTTTTGCATTCTCTTGGCGTCGAATTTGAAGCGGCAACTCTTTTAGCTTCTGAATATCAAGATGCAATTAGATCTGCTCTAGAGAGCGAAACAGGCGAAGATATTTCTCTTGAAGAGTTTAGGGGAAAACTAATTAAAGCCTTGGGTGCTTTTTCAGCAGAAGTAATTGATATTCAGATAAAATAATTATTTATTACTTTCGGCTACTGGTCGATCTTTGCCAACGGCTTGTAGCCCTTTTTGTTTAAAATGGACAAATCAGCTTCTATTTGATATAATCAGAGTAATAAATAAATTTTTGCCGCCATCGTCTAGAGGCCTAGGATACCAGGTTTTCATCCTGGAGATCACCGGTTCGAATCCGGTTGGCGGTGCCAAGATAAAACTGTAATCTCCTTGATTACAATTTTATCTTATTGCCACACTGGGTGAGAACCTGTTGGCGAAAAAATTAAACAAAAATCAAAGTGAAATATTATACTTTCCGTTCAGTCGTTAGTTGAGTTGTTTTGCGTTGAGACGGGCTTTAGCCCTTCGAATCCGGTTGGCGGTGCCAAAATAGAATTCCAATTCATAATTTATAACTCAGAATTACATTACAGAATCCACAATTCGTAATTTGTCCCGTTAGCTGGCGGGCTTTTTTAATTTGAAAGCCGTTTACTTTGTTTGCCGCATATGATATATATAGTATAATCTCCGGAATGGTCCGGTCTGGTCATCTGCTAAGGAGGCGCGAGATGGGTGGGTTCTCGACCGGTGTTTTCACCCAACTTTATCAGCAGGTTCATTACGGCCAAGAACCAGCAATACTTCAACGCTCGGTGAGAGAGGTATTTGCCGAAGTATATGGGTTGAACATGGTAGATGTTGATTCTAAACTTCAGGAATGGGGGATCGACCTTTCAGGGTTTGGCATGCGGCTCGTTTGGGAAGCTGATCGAACCCATCCAGGAAAGGAAACGGGTGCTGTTATCGCTGTTCCTGGATGTGAACCCGATGCTTTTATTTTCAAAGTTCCAGCTGGTACCCATACAGAATTCATAATGGCTCTTTATCGTAAAGTATTAAGTAAAATCGAAGCCAAAGACATTGTAAAATTTGATGGTAAGGGAATTCTTTGCCGCGAAGCAGATTCATATCTCCTGCAATCTCTCGCAAAGACAGCCAAAATCTTAGAGGTGTTAGTTGGTAAAAGAGCCGCGAATAAGTGGCTCAAAGAGCAAACAGAGCTACTCGAAGAGATGATATCCACCCGCCCAAAAAAGCTGGGTGTTTCAAAAGTTTAATTTGAAACCTAATCAAACCAATTATTTTGAGGGATCTTATTCCGGCCTTCGCTATCTCATTTCGGCGTAGACCTTTTTTAATTGCCAATTTTTCAAAAAACGCATACAATAAAAATGAGGGAAAATTGACAAATTCAGATAAGCAATTATTTAAATTTAGTTACACTCGACTAATTATCATTATTTTAGTCGCCCTTGGCATCTATTTATTAATCCCTAAATTAGTCGGGCTCAAAGAAGGTCTTAGATTAGTCCAGCAGGTAAAGCCGATTTATATTGTCTTGGGCATTTTGGGCGAAGTGGTTAGCTATACTGGTGCAGCGATGCTAATGGGTTTGGTGATTAGAAAACTCAAAACCCGCCTGCCGTTTATTGATTTAATCCGCATGGGCACAATTGGCGCTTTTGCGATTCACTTTTTTCCAATTTCCGGGGCTGGAGAAGCAACCATTAATTATTATTTATTGCGCTCAAAAAGTGTTTCCTCGGGTGACGCACTTTTTGTTTTTATCATTCGTGGGATATTTTTATATATCGCCTTTTTTATAATTTTTGCTTTGGGTTTATTGTTAACACCGTCGCATCCTTTGCTGAGCTTAACGCAAAAAATTATTTTTATAGCTTTATTTATTGTTATTATTATCGTGACGTTTTGGGTGAGATATTTATATCGCAATCGCGATCGTTTTTGGTCAGCAGGCTATAAGTTTTTAGGGATAATTAATTGGTTTAGCCGCAAGCTTTTCAAAAAAAGAGTTTTTACGCCCGAGACTTGTGAGATTTTGGTTTCCGATATTTATAATGGATTTGGGACATTTTTTAGGAATAAACGCAAAGAGTGGTTACCGGCTTTAAGTTGGTCAGCAATCTATTGGCTGGGTGATATGTCTTGTTTATTTTTTAGTTTATTGGCATTTGGCTTTGTGGTTCATCCTGGCGTGCTGATTTCCGCATATGGCATTGCCACACTCTTGGGATTAATTTCGTTTATCCCGGGAGGTTTGGGGGTGGTAGAGGGTGTTTTAAGTTTGGGCTTGATTGGTTTGGGCGTTTCTGCTAATATAGCTTTGTTTGGAGTTTTGCTATTTCGCTTAATGTCTTTTTGGTTAATTATGCCAATTGGCTTTGTTTCTTTTGTGACGATGCAGAGCGAGATCAAAAACCATAAATAAATTTATGCCACAATTTAAATTGAAAAATAGACAAACTCAAGTAATTTTGATGATAATCGTCATTGTCGGGGCGGTTTATTTTTTAGTGGCAAATCGACCTAAAAATGCGGTTTCGCCGGTGCAACAAGAAAATGACGGTTTAACTAATTTGTTGTCGCCGCGAGAAGAAAAAAAATTAGATAGTAAAAATCAGACCAAAACTACTAATACCCAATCTAATACTCAAACTGCGATTAAAGATTCGGTTTTATTGTCAGTGCCTTTTACTTCCCAAGCACCTTTGGTGGTTTGGGATGATTTGCATAATGAAGCTTGCGAAGAGGCGTCGGTAATCATGGTGGCTGAATATTTATCAGGTAATCATAATCGTAAATTAGAAGTGAATTTTGCTGACCAACAAATTATCAAGATGGTTAATTGGGAAATTAATAAATTGGGTTCACATAAAGATTTAACCGCCGAAGAAACCGTCAGATATTTAGCAATTGGTAATTTGGGTTATAAAAATGCTCATGTTCATCGTGATTTTTCGATTGATAATATTAAAAGGGAATTATCAGCTGGCAAACCCGTGGTTATCCCGATGGCGGGCAGGCTTCTCGGAAATCCGAATTTTCGGCAGCCTGGTCCGGTCTATCATATGTTGGTGATTAAGGGTTATAATTCAAAATATTTTATTACCAATGACCCCGGGACGCGTAAGGGCGAAAGTTATAAATATTTGTTCTCCACAATTGAAAAAGCCGCCCATAATTGGGCGGGTACTCCTGATAAAATCGAGTCTGGCGCGAAAGTCTATTTGACTCTAAATTAGATTATATCTTGAGGTGGGAGATTTATTTTGGAAAGATGGGGCTACGAGGCAGGAAGGAAGAGTTGGTTGGTGTTTCCCCAGTTTGGGGGAACTAAGTTGGCACCAGCCTGTCTTTCTTCTTCCTGCCTCGCAGTTTTCTATGTGAACCCAACATTAGGTCCTGAGTTTGAGAAATTCTCAGAACCGGTTGGGGTTGAAGACTGACCAGCAGCGTCCGGGTTTTCTATCCCCGAGTCTTGGCGTCTCAGGCCTCGCTATTCGACGCTGCCGGTCAGATTCTGAGAGGGTTAGCGGCTGGGATAACCGTGGGGTAGTGTGATTGGACTGCAGACGGGGAACCACCTGAGGCTGTCCCATTTCCAACCCTCTCAAGCTGAAGGGGGAAAGGTGCGCCAAGATTTCCAGACCAGGATTGCAACCGCTATTTGGGTTCCTTATTCCCCACGAAACTGGCGAAGGCATTTGGTTCTACGCCAGGTCTTGCACACCATCCGGAGAACTTCATGCCTTCATGACTGTTGGAGAGAGGAGAGTGATACCCAACTGAAGCTGCGAAAGTGATAACCCTTTCCTCTCTTTTTGGTTCCGTAGTGACGCTCCTTCCTCGCCGTGAGTCTTGAAGCGTCTAAGCTCTTACAGTTCTCCGAACTGTCGCAGCTTAAGAGCTAAGCTATAATATTGTACCAAATCCTAAAAATTTGTCAAGTCAATATCAAAAAATTGGTTTGACAAAAGTGGTTCTTTCTTGTTATAATTTAAGCAGATTATAGTAATTTTTTATTTAAATTTTGATCCCATAAAAATGGGGAATTGAATTGCGAACATGAGAGGAAAATACAATGAACAATTTGATCTTAGGGTTATTGATCGGCCTGCCGATTGCTACTGGCGTGGCCGGATATTTTTTAAGAAAACTAACGGTCCAGAAAATTTTCAAGACTCAAGAAAACAAAGCTTCTAAAATTATTAACGACGCAAAAAATCAAGAAAAAGAAATTTTGTTAAGCGCCAAAGACGAGGCTCTCAAAATTAAAGAAGAGGCAAAAAAAGAAGCTGACACGAAGCAGAAATACATTTTTGATTTGGAAAGAGCTTTACGTTCCAAAGAAGATTTATTGGAAAGAAAATCCCAAAACTTAGAGGATGATAAGGCTAAATTATCAGAAAAAATTTTAGAAGTGGAAAAATTTAAAGAAGTTTTAAAAAAAGCCAAGGCTGAGCAAATGACCACTTTGGAAAAGATTGCGAAAGTTTCTCAAGATGAAGCAAAAAAAATTTTGTTAGACTTGGTGGAAAAAGAGTATAAAGATGAATTGGTAGAAAAAATCAAAGAAATGGAGCTTTTCACCAAAGACCAAGCCGAAGACAAAGCCAGGGAAATTATTATTACCGCGATTCAAAGATTAGCCTCGGAACAAACCGCAGAAACAACCGTAGCGGCAGTATCAATTCCTTCTGACGAAATGAAAGGCCGCATTATTGGTCGCGAAGGCCGCAATGTCCAGACTTTTGAAAAATTAGCCGGCGTCGACGTCATCATCGATGACACTCCGGAAGTAGTGGTGATATCATGTTTTGATCCGGTGAGACGGCAAATTGCTCGCATGGCTTTGGAAAAATTAATTGCCGATGGCCGAATTCACCCGACTCGTATTGAAGAAATGATTGAAAAAGCCAAAGTGGAAATTTCTCAGCAAATCAAAGAAGCCGGTGAGCAAGCAGTTTATGATGTTGGCGTGGCTGGTTTGCATCCGGATTTAGTTAAAATTTTAGGCAGATTAAAATTCCGCACCTCATACGGCCAAAATGTGTTGATGCATTCGATGGAAACCGCAAATTTAGCGGCCATGATTGCTTCTGAACTTGGTGCAGATGTGAATATGGCAAAAAAAGCGGGCTTATTGCATGATATTGGTAAAGCCGTTGACCACCAAATTGAAGGTTCGCATGCGGTAATTGGGGCTGATATATTGAAAAAATATGGTATCAATCCTGATATTGAAAAAGCAGTTCGAGGCCATCACGAAGACATTGAGCCAACTTTAATGGCAATTATTATTCAAGCCGCAGATGCGATTTCCGGTTCCAGGCCAGGGGCGCGTAAGGAATCTTTGGACTCTTATATTAAAAGATTGGGTGATTTGGAAAATGTCGCCAATGATTTTGAGGGAGTTGATAAATCTTATGCAATTCAGGCTGGTCGTGAGATTCGTGTGATTGTGAAACCTGAAGATATTGATGATTTAGCCTCGGCCAAATTGGCGAAAAATATCGCTCGAAAAATTGAAAAAGAATTAAAATATCCAGGCCAAATTAAAGTAAATGTGATTAGAGAAACGAGAGCGGTTGATTTTGCAAAATAAATTATAAAAGAGGGAAAATGAATAAAAAAGAACTGGTGTCAGAAATTGCCAAAGCCTCGAATCTGAATCGTGGCGAGGTTTTGAAATTATTAAATGAATTTTCTCATACCTTAGCGCAGACTTTGGCAAAAGGGGAGAAGGTGAGTCTTTCCGGTTTCGGAACTTTTTCTCTATCTAAAAGACAAGCTCGAGTTGGGACGAATCCGAGAAATCCCAAGGAAAAAATCCAAATTCCGCCTTCGGTGACAGCTCATTTTAAACCATCGCAAACCCTAAAATCGAAAATTAGTTAAAGTCGCGGAGTTCTCTTCGGGCGTTTTTAGCGAGATCTCTTTCTTTAAGAATTTGTTTTTTATGATAAGTTTTTAAGCCTCTGGCGAGACCGAGTTCGAGTTTAATACGATTCTTTTTCGAATATAATTTTAAGGGCACTAAAGTGAGCCCTTTTTGTAATTTGCCCGCAATTTGTACAATCTCAGCTTTATTTAACAATAATTTTCGAGATCTTTTAGGATCAAAACTGATTTTAGAATATTTATATGGCGAAACGTGTGTCCCAATTAACCAAATTTCACCGCCTAAAATTTGGGCAAAGGCATCACCCAAATTAACCTGATGATTTTTAATCGATTTGGTTTCAGCGCCATTTAAAATTAACCCAGCTTCAATGGTTTCTAAAACCTGATATTTTAGCCGGGCTTTTTTATTAATCGCAAAAACGCCTGATTTAAATTTTTTATTCATCGCTTTTTTTAACTAAATTTTGCCACTCTGAAATAAGAACATACATTCCAGCCATGATTGGTACGGCCAAAATTACTCCTAAAATGCCAGCTAAGACGCCACCGATTAAAAGTGCCACAATAATAATAACTGGTGACAAACCGACTGCTTTTTGCATGATTTTAGGTACCAAAATATGTCCTTCGAGTTGTTGGACAATCACGAAGATGATTAAAACTATCAAGGCTAGCCAGGGTGAAACAAAATAAGCGACAATTAAGGCAGGAATGGCGCCCAAAACTGGTCCCAAATATGGAATTATTTCCGTTAATCCAGCCCAGACCGCCAGGGCTAAAGCATACGGAACTCCCAGAATAAACAAGGCGATAAAATCAATTACCGCAATAATAATGCATAAAATAATTTGGCCTCTCATCCAAGCGCCCCATTTTTCTCGAACTTTATGAAGAATTGTGAAAATTGCAGTTTTTTGGTGGATCGGTAAAAATGGTTCAACGATATTTTTCAAACCATTCTTTTCAATCAAAAGGTAAAAAACTAAGACTAAAATTGTCACGATTGCACCAATTGCCGTAAAAAAGCCGCGTGCCGTGGAAAAGATATTTATTGAGAATTTTGCCAATTGGTCAGAAGCAGTTGAGAGGGGTTTTTGCAAAATTGTTATAATTGAAGATTGCTGTGAGAAAAAGTTTTGTAAAAAATGATAAGAAGAAGAAACCTGGCTAATAATATTTGGGGCATTATCGATTAAATCTTGAATCTGCAAGACTAAGGGCGGAATGATTAAATATGAAATTCCAGCTAAGATCGCCAGACCGATAATATAAATAATTATTGCCGAAAGAATCCGGGGAATTTTTTTGGCTTCAAACCAGTCTACGGTTGGATTTAAAGCGGCAAAAATGATCAGCACGACAGCTAATAGAATAATAATTCCAGATATACGCCAAGCCAACCAAATCAAAAAGATAATAAATAAAATTTTTAACAAAGTACTGGTTGAAATTTCGATCGTTTTTTTCTCCATGACACTCCTTCGTTATCCTTACTTTGATTTTATCTTACTACTTTTTATTTAATTGGTAAAGACGATTTTTTGAAATTTAATTCGATTTCGGGATAAAAAGTGTTTCGCCATTTTTTCGATACCTAGGCTAAGGTCGGAAACAAAAAAGGTGTGTTTTGGTCTCGAATTATTTTTAATTTTATTTTTGGATAAATATTGTTGAAGTTTTGAGCTAACAGTTTGAGCAGAATCGATTATATTGGCTTGATGCTTGATAATTTTTTTAATTTGATTTTTGAGTTTTGGAAAATGAGTACAGCCTAAAATTAAAGTATCAATCTTTTTTTGGCTCAAAGGTTTTAAATATTTTTTGAGAATTAGGTTTGTTTCGGGTTGTTTTTCCCAGCCTTCTTCAATTAAAGGAACGAGTAAAGGGCAAGCTTGGCTGTAGACCTTGATTTTTAATTCAGATTTGGATTTTTGAAGAATCGCTTTTTCGTAGGCAGAACTTTGTATGGTGGCGCGGGTGGCGATGACACCAATTTGCTGATTTTTAGTGTTAGCCAGGGCTTTTTGAACTGCAGGAGAGATAACATCAAAAAAAGTTATTTTTGGAAATTTTTTATATAGAGTTGACATGGCATATGCCGAAGCAGTATTGCAGGCAATGATGATAATTTTTGCCCCTTGTTGTTTTAAAAAATTAACCCCCTCAAGAGCGTGTTTAATAACAGTTTCTGGAGATTTATTTCCATATGGAAGATGGGCTAAATCGCCAAAATAAACGGTTGATTCATTTGGGCTCTTTTTTAAAATTTCTTTTAAAACAATTAAACCGCCCAAACCCGAATCAAAAACACCAATCATTTTATCCTCTGATAAATTAAATTTTCAATACCCCAATTTTATCCCAATAAGATTGAAAATTCCAGCCTAAAAGAGTAAAATAGGATTAGAATTGCCCTCTAAGCTTCTGGCCCCGCAAAGGCGGGGCCCGAGTCCTTGACTCCGACCAAATCGGAGTCGGGCAATTAGATACCTGCCCGCCGATACCTATGCCCCCGTAGTTCAACGGATAGAACAAGGGACTCCTAAGCCCTAAATAGAAGTTCGACTCTTCTCGGGGGCGCAATATTTTTTTCGGAGCGTGGCCTAGCGGTAAGGCGCAGCCTTCGGGAGGCTGAGATCGTGAGTTCGAATCTCACCGCTCCGATTATTATTCAGCGCGTCCCGCCAACGGCGGGGAGGCCGTCCCGCCAGGGCGGGACCAGCCCGATATTAAAAAAACCTCCTTTTTTGAGAGATTTTTTTAATTATAAAAATTTCTGGTCCCGCATAATCAAAGCACACGGGATAAATGGAGGTGCCGGAAGTTGCATCCGGGTCCAAAAGTTTTAAAAAATATCTTCTACAAGTTTATTCCAGATAAGTACTTAGGTAATCAGCTTAAATCTGGACTAAAAACTGAAAACCGCAATCTTTTATTAGCTTAGGTTCGGTAAAAAAGATGATTACCAAACTGCATCCGAAATTATGACACCAGATTTGCAACTTTCGGAAAGCTGCAAGAGGCGCCCCGTCAAAGGCGGGGATGACAATAGCGGTTAGGCTACTGCCATTTGTAAAGCAGGTTTGTTGCTTGTTTTTTTCTAGTTTTGATTGGGCTAGAAACCAAACTTGCGACATTTTTCGCAGTCTTTTGTCGAGGCTTGTCACCCCCTTATGGCGTTGGTAGACTGATACGCTACCGACCTCAGACCATTTTCTTTTTCGGAAAGAAAAAGTCTGACAAAAAGAAAACTTATTCGAAATTCCTATCGTGGCAGAATCATGGAAAGGTTGTTTAACTTTCATGGTCTGATTTACTGTCATTTTTCTGATCTTAAATCCGAATTTTTAAAGTTCTATCTTAATTTTACCACAAATTTTAATTTTGTCAAGACTGGTGGGCGGTATCCCAATGGTCATCGGGATGACCTTCTGCACATTCATTTGATATAAATGGTGCGCGCGGTAGGACTTGGACCTACGACCTTCTCTACGTCAAAGAGACGCTCTACCCCTGAGCTACGCGCGCATATTCAAATTCGAACTATAGGTATCTTAATTTTAGCCTAAAACCACCAAAATTTCAAGCTCTTTTTCGTATTTTTGTATCCGTCAACTGGCGGATTTTGTATTTCGTAGACTAATCAGTAAATTCTTGGGTGAACATCTCTCCCCAATTATCAGCTGAAATTATCCCGATGCCAATTTTATGAAAATTAGGAGATAAAATATTAGCGCGATGTCCAGGACTATTCATCAGCCCATTATGCGCAACCTCAACATCCGGGGCATAAGCTAAATTTTCGCCCGCAGTTTTAAAATTAATTTTTGCGGCCAATAAACGATCGGTCGGAGTGCCAGTGACAGGCGAATTGTGATCAAAATATGATAATTTAAACATTTCTAAAGAATGTTTGCGGGCAATCGCGGATAGGGCGGGATCGGCAATAAGAGAGCCTAGACCTTGTTTGCTTCTTTCTGCGTTAATTAGTTCAAGCATCCTTTTTTCGGCGTTATAGTTGATAGTCAGCTCAAGATTGCCGGGAAAAGAAATGGTCTGATTTTCTCCTGGGAAAATGGCGCCTAATAAATTATCGATTTTAGCTCGAGTTTCCTTTTCGGCCGGAGCTAATAAATTTTCAATTTTCTGATCAAAAAAGGAGAACTTGTTTAGGAGAAATGGGGTGAATTTTGAGTCAGACATAGTTGATTTTAATGCCGGACTCAAAGGTAAAATGACCAAATTAATAATGATAATATTAATGGCGATAAAACCATTAATGAGACCGGGAATCATGCCTAAAAGCCTATTTATAATTTTAAAGGCTCGATTTTGATTCCATCTTTCAACTAGGGGCTTGAGAGTTCTTCTGAGAATTATTCCCGAAATAATGGTCCAAATAATTTCCACGCCCACAAAAATTACCAAAAAACCAATTAAATTGGCTAAACCAATGCTAAACTTAAAACTTTCGGCTAAAGTTTGACCGAGATAAGGGTATAAAAATAAGCTTGCCACCACCGAAATAGCAAAGCCAATAAGTGTGAATAATTCGTCAAAAAAGCCTCGCCAAAAGCCAATGAGGACGGAAATTGCTAAAATTGCAATAATGGCAATATCAATAATATTCATATCCATAATTACATTATACCAAAAAATAAAAATATTTTTTAAAGCTTGAATTTTAAGCTAAATGGTTTAAAATTGAAGTAAATTAATAATTTGATTTAGAAATGGGGTAAAAATGTCAGATAAAAAACAAGCCACCAAATTAGAAACAATGCGCCATTCCTGCAGTCATGTTTTGGCTGAGGCGGTTTTAGAAATTTTTCCTGAAGCAAAATTAGGCATTGGTCCAGCCACGGCTGATGGTTTTTATTATGATTTTCAACTGCCGGTGCCGTTATCTGAAAAAGATTTGCCAAAAATTGAAGACCGAATGAAAGCAATTATTAAAAATAACAAAGCTTTTGAAAAAAGCATAATTTCTCGTGAAGAAGCTCAAAAACTTTTCAAAAAATTAGAGCAACCCTTAAAATTAGAATTAATCGCTGAATTGCCAAAAGATGATAAAATAACCATTTATAGGACTGGTAATTTTATTGATTTATGCCGTGGGCCACACTTGGCGTCGACTGGTAAAATTGGACCTTTAAAATTAACTTCAATCGCCGGGGCATATTGGCGCGGTTCAGAACAAAATCAACAATTACAGCGGATTTACGGAACATGTTTTAATGATAACAGCGAGCTTTCAGAATATTTAGAAAAACTTGAAGAAGCGGAAAAGCGTGATCATCGCAAATTAGGCAAAGCCTTAGATTTATATTCGGTCTCAGATGATATTGGGCCTGGTTTGATTTTATGGCATCCAAAAGGATCGGTGATTAGAAAAATTATTGAAGATTTTTGGCGTGAAGAACATTTAAAGCGGGACTACCAATTGGTTTTCTCGCCTCATATTGCTCGAGAATTGATTTGGAAAAAATCCGGACACTTGGATTTTTACTCAGAAAATATGTTTTCTTCGTTTGGTATTGAAGGCGATCATTATTTGATTAAACCGATGAATTGCCCTTTTCACATTGCGATTTATAAAACCCATTTACACTCTTATAAAGATTTGCCAATTCGCTATGCTGAACTTGGCATGGTTTACCGATATGAAAAATCTGGAGTTTTGCATGGTTTAACTCGGGTGCGAGGTTTTACCCAGGATGATGCGCACATCTTTTGTACTCAAGGCCAAATGGAAGATGAGTTAGTAAAAACCGTAAAATTAGCGCAATTTATGTTAAAGAAATTTGGTTTTAAAAATTATAAAGTCTATCTGGCGACTCGACCTGAGGATTTTGTGGGCAAAATTGAAATTTGGGATAAAGCGGAAAAAGCCTTAGATTCAGCTTTAAAAAAAGCCGGCGTAGAATTTCAAATAGATGACGGCGAAGGCGTTTTTTATGGTCCCAAAATTGATATTAAATTAGAAGATTCTTTGGGCCGGTTATGGCAAGGTCCCACAATTCAGATTGATTTTAACGAACCAAAGAAATTTAAGGTTAATTACACTGGTGATGACGGTCAAGAACATCAAGCGATTATGATTCATCGCACCGTCTTAGGTTCAATGGAAAGATTTTTTGGTTGTTTAGTTGAGCATTATGCAGGGGCATTTCCATGGTGGTTGGCGCCAGTTCAAGTAAAGGTGGTGCAAATTACTGATCGAAATCAAAAATATGCTAAAAAGATTGTTGAAGAATTGAGCAGGCGAAAATTAAGGGTTGAATTAGATGATCGAAATGAATCGGTAGGTAAAAAAATCCGCGACGCGGAATTAGAAAAAGTGCCTTATATTTTAGTAGTTGGCGATAAAGAAGAAAAAGCAGAATCTGTTTCAGTGCGAAAGCGGGGGAGTAAAGAGCTGAAAAGCTTAAAAATTGATAAATTTATACTTCAAGTCACCGAATAAATATAAATATTAAATTCTATTTATTAATTAATGTGTTTAAAATCTGCCAGCGACGTTTCTTCTCGAGGCGTGAAACGTCATCTTTGAGACGAGCCGCGGCAGTGTCAGGTCTGGGTGAATATTGGGAGATGTAAGCCTTGTCAAATTGAGCTTTTCGACAAAGCAAGGGTGTGTTTTGAAAAGCTTTTTTTGTTTCGCCAGGAAATCCGACAATAATATCGGTGGAGAGTTTCAGACCCGAGATTTGAGACCTGAGATTTGAGACTAAGTCTAAATATTGTTTTGAAGTATAAGGTCGGTTCATGCGCTTTAAAATCTGATCATCGCCAGATTGGACTGGAAGGTGGATTTGTTTAGATATTTTAGGCTCGGTGGCAATTAGTTTGATTAATTCAGCCGGAAAATCCCAGGGATTCGGGCTCATAAAAAGAAGCTGAAAATTACCCGGGATCTTGATTAATTTTTTCAATAATTCCACAAATGGAGTTTTTGTATTTAATAATTTTGAATTTTTTCTTGTCATTTTGATTTTTGATTTTTGATTTTTTAATTTATAACGATTCACATTTTGCCCAAGGAGCATTATTTTTTTCGCGCCATTTTTGACCGCTTTTTTGACTTCGGCAATAATTTCTTGCTCCGAGCGAGATTTTTCGCGACCTCGGGTAAAGGGGACAGCACAATAAGAACAGAAGTTGTTACATCCATATATAATAGGAATATAAACTTCATCCTTTTTAGAATATTGAGGGGTGATTTTGGAATAATTTTTCGGACAAAGCCAGCTTTTTTCCAAGTGGGTGATTTCTTGAATTTTTTTTGCTAGCTTATTAAGATCATTAATTTTAAAAATCCAGTCAACTCTAGGGGTAAGTTTTTTAATATCTGCCGGTAGAATGCAGCCGGTAAGGAAAATGAGCGGTTTTGATTTTTTTTGCCAGACTTTAATGCGGCCAAAGATTCGATCAACCGCGGCTTGGCGGACCGAGCAAGCATTGATAATTACCAAATCAGTCCCGCCAGCTGGCGGGACTGATTTTAGTCCGCTCTTTTCGCAAACTGTTTTTAGACGCTCGGAATCAGAAATGTTCATTTGACAACCGAGCGTTACAATAAAATATTTCATAAATTAAAAATTATCGAGGATTGTTATTTTCAGGATTTTCCGGCGCCGGAGTTGGAGTAGCGGGTGTGGCCGTTTTTTCACCCTGTGCTTCTTCGGTACCAGCGGCAACTTCTGTTTCTTCGCCTTTTTCAGCTTCCGCTTCAACTTCGACTTCTTCAACCTTTTCTTCAACTTTTTCTTCCAATTCAGCTAATTCTTCTTCCGAACGAGGCGGCATCACCATTGCCACCACTTCATCCGGATTATCTAAAATTGTGATAGTTTCCGGGACTTTCAAATCAGAAACTAAAATACGGTCTTCGAAAGTTTTAAGGCTAGAAATATCAATTTTAATTTCGTGAATTAAATCTTGAGGGAATGTTTCAGTTTCCACCGTCGCTTTTTGCAGGATTAAACTGCCTTCCAAGTCTTTCACTGCCGCAGATTCGCCTTCAGCTGAAATTGGAACATCGGTTTTAATTTTTTCGGTCATTTTCACTTGATATAAATCAGTGTGAATTGCGTCACCTGAAATTGGGTCAATTTGGACTTCTTGGATTAAAACTTTTTTCGGATTTTCATTTTCAATTTTTAAATCAACCAAAGTGGTTTGGCCAGCTTCCTCAAAGACTTTTTCAAAATCTTTATGAGGAATCTGCAAACTTATATTCTTGGTTTTATGGCCATATAAAATAGCCGGAATAAAGCCTGATTTTCTCAAAGCCTGATTTTTTTTGCCGAAAGTGTTTCGGATTTGCGCGTTTAGTTTTGTCATTTCCATTTTAAATCCTAAATAGGGATAGGTTTATTTAATGTTGTGAAAAATTATTTAAAAGAGATCTGAAATTTTGCCGCGATAACGAGTTAAAAATTGATGCATTTGGATGATTTCATCGCTCGAAATTGGGACGCGATTTTGAGATTTTTTAGTTTTAGTAATATCTTGGCCAATTTTGTTTTGGGTATGGGTAGTTTTGGGCAAATTTGGAAGATTACCCTTAATGGCGATGTTCGCATAAACCGGAGTTTTACAATTAGCACAATTCAACTGCAATTGGTAATTTGAGCCAGCTTGGCCCTTAAGGAAAATATTTTCCAGATGAAAAATCTGGTTACATTTTGGACAACGCATCACAATTTGCAAATTTTTAATTAACTCACGGATTTGTTCAGAATTCATATGCCTCCTTTATCTCGAGCTTGCTGAGAAATTTACCCCGACTTATCCCGAACTTAGTTGAGGGAGTATGCTCGAGGGGTTTGTCCGGTAAAATTACTAGATTTTACATTTATATTCTATCTTTAAAAATTAAAATTGTCAAGATAAAATTGGTAATATTTTGTAGGCTAGCTTGATTTTGACTTAGTTTTGTGGTATTTTTTAGTTTTAGAACCTTTATAATTTATCCTGAAGCGGAAAGGGTGATCGGCATGGTCGGCGCGGCAAAAGCCATCTTCATTACGTACAATTCGGTTGGTATTGGTCGTGAAATGTTGGGCAATGGCTGGCACGGCAAAGATGGCGAACATCAAATTTTTATTGCGAGTACGGAAAGCATCCGAACAAAATCAATTACAAGCGGTAAGGCAATTCGAGAAAAGGACATTGATGGAATACTCGTCCCCCTTGCTGATATTCTTCATCTTATGGATGAAAAAATGATTTTTGTGATTTATCTTGGCGGGGAAGGACATGAACATATCTTTTCATATCTTTACCAGATCCCTGCAGAAAGAATAGTTTTCGTGATGTGCGAATGTGATAGACAAGGAAAGATGCATCAACTAAGAGAACACCGTTTGCTTGGAGCTCGAAGGATTGACAGCGAATGTGGTGGAGAGCTGACAATGAAAAAATTAGCTGATCACTTTCTGACTACTGGTCAAATTCCAGAGACAGAAGAAGAATGGGTTGGAGATCCAAATTCGGCAATCGTCTGGCGACGAAAATGAAAAAACAATAAATTAAACTTGACAAATCGTGATAAGTTTGGTATAATAAGGACATTCCAGCCTTGATTGTTTTGATTCTGCTCACCTCAGGCTTTGTGCCTGATAATCTCTGTTTAGGGGGGAACGTTATGTCGTTGAAGTTCTGGGCCATCGTGGCTGCGATCATCTCCTTCGGGCTATATGCCTGCGGGAAGGTCGAAGCCGGAAATGACGTGGCGTCCACCGGTTGGTGGATAGCCTCGACCATCGGTATGGCGATCGCGTTTTTCCTGGCGATTGCCTGCATGTGGCAGCCGTTCGAGGACATCCCTGACACCGCCGACGACTTTGAGTCGTACTGACGATTAGGTTTCGCCCCCAGTTTCACCCCGGTTGCGTTTCAGCACCACAAACCCCAGGAGGAGTCGATCAGATGGGCAAGAAGCAAACGTCTAAAGGACTCTGTTCCGCGATTGTCGGCTCTGCACCGTGCCAGCGAGCTTTCAAGAGCCACACCTGCCCGGCACACCCGAGCCGCAAGAATGACAAGACCTGCCTGGGGATCGCGAAGTTCGCGAAGGGTAGCGGACACCGCAAAAAGCGGTGACTACCGCGCCACACCAACCCGACAGCATTCGTTGTTTACCGGCGAGCAAGAGTGGAAAGGGCTTCACCCCTTTCGCAACCCCCACTCCTTGCCCGCCGGTTTCTTTTTATCGCCTCGATGGCGATAATCCCGCACTCCTAGCGTTATAATCGGAAAATCTGCGGGATAAAGAGAACTTATTCAAATAGCTTTTTAATCCGCACCTTAGAACCCTGGGCGGCTTTTTTTAATTCAATAATTTCATCGCGGATTTCGGCGGCTTTTTCAAATTGTAAATTTTTTGAAGCCAATTCCATCTGATTCTGTAAATTGACAATCAATCGTTTTAGCTCATCTTTGGGAATTTTATCTAAATTTATCACTTCTTCTTTTGGAGCAATAAATTCTTCACCAATTTCTTTTTGGATTGATTGAGGTTTTATACCGTGTCTGAGGTTATGTGCAAGTTGAATTTTACGACGACGGCCAGTTTCTGCGATCGCTTCGCGCATAGATTTGGTGGTTTTATCCGCATACATTATCACTTGACCCATCTGATGACGGGCAGCACGCCCCATCACCTGAATGAGCGACCAACGGCTGCGCAAAAAACCTTCCTTGCCTGCATCTAAAATCGCCACCAATGAAACCTCAGGCAGATCCAAACCTTCGCGCAACAAATTAATACCCACCAAAACATCATAAACTCCAAGCCTGAGATCGCGCAAAATTTGCGGTCGCTCCAAGGTATCGATTTCATGGTGCAAATAAGCGGTTTTAATGCCTTTTTCAACTAAAAATTCAGTCAGTTCTTCGGCCAATCTTTTAGTTAAAGTAGTGATCAAAACGCGTTGTTTTGAGGCAATTCTTTTTTTTACCTCAACAATCAAATCACTAATTTGTCCTTGAGTGGGTCGAATTTCAATTTCCGGGTCGATTAAACCGGTAGGTCTAATAATTTGTTCCACGACCTGGTTTGATTTTTCTAATTCAAACGGACCTGGTGTGGCAGTGGTAAAAATTGTGGTGCCGAGCCTTTTTTCAAATTCCTCAAAGTTCAAAGGCCGGTTATCCATAGCCGAAGGCAAACGAAAACCAAAATCAACCAAGGTTTGTTTTCGAGCTTTGTCTTGATTATACATACCACGAATTTGCGGCACGGTCATATGTGATTCATCAATAATTAATAAAAAATCTTTAGGAAAGAAATCCAAAAGCGTAAAAGGTGGTTTACCCGCTTGGCGTCGGTCAAAATAACGGGAATAATTTTCAATCCCCGAGCAAAAACCAGTTTCTTGAATCATTTCCAGGTCAAAATTAGTTCGAGATTCAAGACGGTGCGCTTCGAGAATTTTGTCTTGATTTTTTAACAGCGAAACTTGTTTTTTGAGATCTTGGCGAATTTGGGCGGTGGCTAATTTGGTGACACTTTCGTCTGTGATGTAATGGGTAGCCGGAAAAAGATCAATATTATTGAGAGTTGAAATGACCTCGCCAGAAATAGGCGAAAGGGTGAGAATTTTTTCAAGCCGGTTACCAAAAAATTCCAAACGGATGACTTCTTCACCATAGGCTGGTAAAATTTCCAAAACATCACCTCTGGGTCGGAAACTGCCTCGTACCATCTCAAAATCATTTCTTCTATATTGGATGGCCACTAATTTTTTAAAGAGTTCAGTCATGGTTTGATTTTGATTTTTCGCTAAGCTAATTTTGGTTTGGTCGTACAAAACTGGTGAACCTAAACCAAAAATACAAGAAACCGAAGCGACAATAATGACATCTTTCCGAGTTGCCAAGGCTTGGGTAGCAGCATGGCGGAGTCGGTCAATTTCGTCGTTGATGTTGGTTTCTTTTTCAATATATGTGTCAGTACGCGGTAAATACGCTTCAGGCTGGTAATAATCATAATATGAAACAAAATAATTGACTGAGTTTTCCGGGAAAAATTGTCGAAATTCTGAGGTCAGTTGGGCGGCTAAGGTTTTGTTATGGGAAATAATTAAGGTAGGTTTTTGATATTTGGCGATCAAATTAGCCATGGCAAAGGTTTTACCAGAACCGGTCACGCCCAAAAGAGTTTGAAATTTATAATTCTTTTTCAGGCCAGAATTTAGTTTTTCAATCGCTGTAGGTTGATCACCGGTAGGATTAAATGTAGAAACTAATTTGAAATTCATATTCCCTTTTTAGTTTTAAGGCTGACTTGCCCCGCATATATGACACCGTGAGGCGAGAATGGAATTCTCGCGAACTGCGAATATTGTGCGGGGTCGACGGTCGGTAAAAATTTAGAATTTAATTTAAAGCGCATAAAATTCTCATTAATTATTTTTTAAGAGATCTGGCCGATTTTTTTTAGTTTTTGAAAGCGACATTTTTTGACGCCATTTTTGAATTTGAGCGTGGTTTCCAGAAAGCAATATTTTTGGCACCGCCATTTTTTGGTAGATTTCTGGTCGGGTGTATTGAGGATATTCGAGAAGTGAATTTGAGAAAGATTCTTCTTTAAGCGATTCTTCTTTGCCGACCACGCCTGGAATTAAGCGTACTACCGCATCGCAAACAACCTGACTAGCTAATTCTCCGCCAGTGAGGACAAAATCACCAACCGAAATTTCCATATCCACTAGTTTTCTGATTCTTTCGTCAAAGCCTTCAAAATGGCCACAAATTAAAATTAAATGATCAAATTTAGATAATCTTTGCGCCATTTTTTGATGAAAGGTTTTCCCTTGCGGTGTCAATAAAATTACCTTTAGCTTTTTACTTTTTACTTTTGATTTTAAGTTTTTCAGGGCTCGATCAACAATATCCACGCGCATCACCATACCAGGGCCGCCACCGTATGGGCGATCGTCAACGGTGCGATGTTTGTCTTTGGTGTATTTTCTTAAATCAATCACGTTGATTTTAACAATTTTATTTTTTTGAGCTCTCAAAATCAGGCTTTGGTCTAAAAAGCCTAAATAAGCCCCAGGGAATAAAGTTAAAATATCAATAATCATTTTTTCCTATAAAAAAGATCGTAACCTAAAGTCTGTGGTCACGACCTTTTTAATAGCTCCGATTAAGTTCGAAGCTTTTCCCAAATGGGATAGCGTCATCTGTATTATGCTTGAGGTTCTTCTTCTTTTTTCGCCTCAGTTGAACGTTGTCCGCCAGCAGGTTCAATAATCTTCAAGTTGATTCTGGCGTTATTCTTGGCTCCAAGAACTCTCAAAAGGGTTCGCAAAGCTTTTGCGGTTTGCCCTTCTTTCCCGATGACTTGACCCATGTCTTCTGGGTTAACAGTCAATTCGATTAAAACACCCATTTCATCGACTGTTCTTTTAACGGTAACATCATCAGGATGGCTGACGAGAGCTTGAACGACGTATTCAACAAACTCTTGATCTTTTTCTGCCATTTTTACTCCAAGTTTGATTTTCTTATATCGGTACGTTCGACCATTTCCCTCTGATTACATATTAATGATAACAAAAATATTTAGCTTCGTCAAGTGTTTTTTAGGATTTTGGCTGGTCTGCCGGCTGTTTGGTTTCGGGCTTTTTTTCTTGGGGATTTTCAGCGGTATCAGCTGGTGATTTTTCGGGTTTATTTTCGGCTAGCGTAGATTCAGGCGTGGTTTCTTCGGCAGGGGTTTCTTCAGTTTTGGCTTCTTCTTCCTTTAATTCTTCCTCGGCTTGCTCTAAAAGTCCGCCACCTTCAGTTTCGGCTTTTTGCTGTTGAGGCGTTTCAATCACAGCTGGTTTTTCGGGCTTTTCTTCTTTTTTCTTTTTCTTCTTTTTGGTGACGGTTTTTTTAATAAGTTTAGATTTTTTGAAAAAGCCAATTTTAACTAATAAATTATTGACTGTGTCAGAAGTCAGGGCGCCATTTTTTAACCAATATTCAAGCCGGTCTTTTTTAATTTCAATTTTTTCCGGATTTGAAATTGGATTATAAGTGCCTAAAATTTCAATAAATTTACCTTTGGGGCTGGTGGTTTTGGGGGTGACGACAATTCGATAAAAGGGTTTTTTCTTTTTGCCATCTCGTTTTAATCTGATTGATAACATGATTTTACTCCTAAATTTAATCCTGATTTCTTGATTATAATCTTAAAATTAGAAAAAGTCAAATGATTATTTTTAATTATTTTTTAGAATGCTGCCGATAAAATCTGGGTAACCATTCATAAATTCAGTGCCGGTTTGGGGTTTTTTGCCTTCGAGTTGAAGTTCTAAAAGTAATAAACTGCCGGTGCCAGCCAAAACCGCTGGTAATTTGAGGTGTTGATCTAAAAATACCGTACCGGCTGAAGCGGGTGGTTCGGGAATGTTGGGAATTGCTTTGGCGTTTTTGATAATCAGTCTTTTTTTATCCCAAAAACTATAACTTTTTGGCCAATTCACGTATGAGCGAATTTCTCGTTCGAGAGTAATGGCAGGTTTGGTAAAATCCAACAAGCCGGCTTCTTTTTTGATCATTTGGCAATAAGTGGCTAGTTTGTGATTTTGGGGAGTAGGTTTAATTTTTCCAGAGAGATACCCGAGCAGAGTTTTGGGCAAAATATTGGCGGAAATAGCAGTTAATTTTTGAGAAAGAGTTAAAAAATTATCATCAGATAGAACTGGGACCTTTTTTTGTGCCAAAATTGGTCCAGTGTCCATTTTTTCGTCAATGAGCATCAGGCTCGTGCCTGTGGTTTTATCGCCTGCCAAAATCGTAGACTGGATAGGCGAAGCGCCACGCCAGCTCGGCAACAAGGAAAAATGAACATTAATAATACCATGCTTAAAAATATCAATAATTTCTTTGGGAATTATTTGGCCATAGGCGGTGACAACCGCTAAATTTGGTTTAAGTTTAATTAATTTTGATTTGATCTGTACAATTTTTTCAGGTTGCAAAATATCAAGACGATGTTTTTGGGCATAGTCTTTAATAGCTGAAGGTATAAATTGATTTCCTCGCCCAGATGTTTTATCTGGTTCACAAATGACTAAAATTATTTCAAAATCCGGAGTTTCTAATAAGCTTTGTAAGATAGGAACGGCAATTTGCGGCGTGCCCATAAAAACAATTTTAGTTTTTGCAGCTCGATTCATTTTAATCCTTTTTTAAATTTTCAAGATCTTTGGGCTCGATTTGGCGCAACGTTTCTGGTTTCACTTTATCGATAAATAAGACGCCATCCAAATGGTCGATCTCGTGTTGTAAGGAGACTGATGCCAGGTTTTCGGCAGTTAATTTCACTTTTCCACCATTTTCATTTTTGCCTTGAACTCGGACTTTTTTAGGCCGTTCAACTTCACCATAAAGTCCGGGGAAGGATAAACAGCCTTCTTCGATAGTGGCTTTTTCAGAAGAAGATTTGCATATCTTGGGATTAATTAAAATTCTGGAATGATCGCCATCTCGAAAAACTATCAAGCGAATCAATTTTCCGACTTGATTGGCAGCTAAACCGGCGCCATCATTTTCTTCCATTAACTTGATCATTTTTTTGCCCAATTTAACAATTTCCGGCGTGATGGCGGAAATTGTTTTAGCTTTTTCTCTTAAAGTTGGGTTTGGGTATTTAATTATTCTCATTTACTTTTCGCAGTTATTAATTCTTGGTATAAAGTGGCTAATTTTTGGGCAGTTTTGGTAGCGCTAAAATCTTGAGCTCTAATGATGGCATTTTTAGACATTTGTTCTCGTAGCTGGTCGTCTTTGAGTAATTTTAAAGTTTTTTGAGCAAATTTATCAACATCACCAGGGGTAGTGAGATAGCCTGATTTTCCGTCTTGGACAATTTCCGAAGGACCAAATTTATTAACTGCCACGCAGGGGATACCACCAGCAAATGCTTCAGCCACCACAATTCCTTGAGTTTCGGTCAGGGACGGCATGACAAAAATATCAGCTTCGGCAAAAATATGGTTAGTTTTTTCGTGTTCCAAATAGCCGGTCATGGTGACATTTTCTTTAAGCCCTAAATTTTCAACTTCGAGTTGATATCTTTTTTCTTCTTCGCCGCCACCCACTATTAACAAATGGCATTTTGGAAATTCTGAGTGAATTTTTTTAAAGGCTTGTAGCAAAAAACTTAAATTTTTTTCAGGAGCGAGGCGGCCAACATTTAGCAAAACTTTCTCATCGGGATTGATTTTGAACTCTTTTTTAAGCTCGTCAGAAGAAAGTTTTTGATAATTTTCGAGGAAAATGCCAGTTGGGACAGGTTCAATCCTGGATTTAACGCCATAAGAGCGGAGCAAGTCTCGAATTTGGGAGGTTGGAGTTATCACCAAATCTGCAGAATTAGCAAAATCGCGTGACAATTTGATTAAAACCTTTTTGGTAATTCCTTTAAAAAATGGCACATAATGAGCGTATTCGGTAAGCAGGGTGTGGTAAGTGTAGACTAAGGGCAGATTTAAATTTCTGGCAACTTTACGGCCGGCTCTGCCCATGCCAAAAAGATGTTGAACATGAATAATGTCAAGATTTAAAGGAGCTAGTTTTTTTGAAAGATGCGAAAAATAGGGGATACCGAGCGGGTAATAATTTTTGCCAGGTAAGGAGATTGAAGGTACGCGAATGATTTTTTCGTCGTCATTGTGGTAATTTTTATCTTTGGTGGCCGGGGCAATTACAAAAACTTCATGACCCATTTTGGTTAATTCTGACCGAAAAGTCTTAATAGAAATAACCACACCATTAATTGTTGGTTCAAAACATTCGCTAAAAATGCCAATTTTCATCATTCCTCAAGCCTAATTATAACCCAAAATTAAAAAAAGGGCAAAAGGATTTGAGGTTGAAGAAGGGTTTTGTGGAAGAGAGGCGTAAAGCGGAAAAATCCTTTTGCCTAAAATGGTTGAAAATTGTTGAGATTGATTTTATTGAGGAGTGTTTTGAAGAATAACCTTATTGGTTATGTCGTGGATAGAGGTCTTGGAAATTTTTTTATCAACATTGTCAATGTTTAAATTCATGTCAAAAGCTTCCTCGAGGCTTAAGGTAAAAGTGACAATATCGAGACTGTCAAAGCCAAGATCTCCATCAAGTGTAGCTGAGGGGGTAATTTTTGTGGCAGGGACATTGAATTCATTAGATAAAATATCTACAATTTGATTTAAAACGTCGCTATATTCCATTTGGGGTTTGATGTCGACAATGTCCTGAGTAGGCGGCATGCTGATTCCCCCAAGTCCAAGCGTTGCCAGCTAACCTGATTTTATATTAAAAATGATTTTTTGTAAAGATAATTATAATAGAGAAACCGGATCAACCTCAATTTTGATATCTTTAGGTAAAACCTCTGGGACTGGCATAATTTTAGTACCTTTGAGGATTATTTGCCAACAGAATTTTTCAGCTTTTTTGAATTTGAAACAAGGTGATGATCCCAAAATTTTAAGCGAAGAATCAGAATTTTGGATTTTTTCCACCAAAGACATGGCCTTTTCTTCTAAGTGTTTTAGATTTGAATCAGTAAGGATTAGTCTGATTAATTTGCCAAATGGCGGGTAGCCGGATTTTTTTCGAGCTAATAATTCTTGATGATAAAAAAGCTGATCTGAGTCGCGCAAAATTGCCTGATAAATTAAATGTTGCGGATAATGTGTCTGGACTAAAAATTCGTTTTTGGCATAAAGTTTCGCAATTTTTAGAAGCTGATAGGTTTTTTCAGCGGATTTAAAATCCGGCAAGTTTAAAGTTAAGTCTGGCTCAACTGCGACCACTAAATTAGCAGGTTGAAATATTTTAGAAAAGATTTGTTGTGTACCAATAATTAAATCGTATGACAGATTTTGTAAATTTATTTTTTCAAAATGATCGCTTTCTAAACGTAAAATTTTGGCTTCAGGTATTATTTTTTGAACTTCAGTGGCAACTTTTTCCGTACCGCCACCCAAAAAGCGTAAATTTGATCCTAAACAATTTGGGCATTGATTAGTAATTTGTTGAAAATATTGGCAGTGATGGCAAATTAAAGCTTGGCTAACTTGACCATATTGGATTCGAAAAGTGAGGACTTTTTGGCATTTGGGGCAGCGAAAAATATGCTGGCAGTCGCGGCATAGTACCACTGAGGCTGAGCCCTTTTTATTAATAAATAAGATTGAAGTTTGGTGATTTCGAAAATTTTCAATTATTTTTTGTTGAACAAGATCTGAGAGTAAGTTAAGGTTTTTATTTAAATATTCCAGATTCATATCAATTAGTTTGGTTTTAGGGGAAAAGGGGAGTTGGGGCTTGAGCCAGCTGATTTTTCGTTTTTTAATTTCCAGAAAATAATCTAAATTTAAACTTGGGGAATAAAAAAATAAATTGGCTTTTTGCAGTTGGCATAATTGTTCAGCCACTCGCCTGGTGTCATATCTGGGAGAGCGGTCTTGTTTATAGGTTTGATTTTCTGCCCCATCAATAATAATTTGGCCCAAATTAGCCAAGGGCGTAAAAACCGCAATTTGTGAGCCGACCACGACTTTTGCCTTTTGCGATAAGATTTTTAAATAATTTTGCCATTTTTCGGAATTTGGAAGCTGTGAATGATATAAAATTGTTTCGTTTTGAAGACGCTTTGGTAAATATTGATAAAATAATTTCGCGTTTTCAACGTCGCCAAATAACACAATTGATTGTTTATTTTTGGTTTGTGTTTTTTCAATTAGTTCTATAAATTTAATTAATTTAGTTTTAAAAATTAAGTCTTTATCAGTCAGCTTTTGGGGCTTTCTGAGGGTGGAAATTTTGGCGCGAGGCTTTAAAACTGGTTTTGGCAATAGGGCAAAAATGACTTGGGAAAGAGGAACGTGGTAGTAATTTGAAATCCAAAGTGATAATTTTTTTAATTGAGTTGGAAATTCAAAATCCGAAACCACAATTTTCACAATGCTTTTAAGTTTTAAATTTTGAATTTTGAAAGATCTTTTTCTTTTTATATCAAAAACCAAACCTAAAATCTTACGATTGCCAAAAGGAATTTTTACCAACGAACCTATTTTAACTTCTGGCAATAATGAGGCTGGAATTTTATATGTGAACAAGGTTTGTTTAAAATCAGTTTTAATATTTGGAACGATTTGGGCATACTGCATAAAAAATCCTTCGGATTTTTTTAAATCCTAAATTCAAATATCGAAATCCTAAACAATATCAAAATTCAAATTTTCAAAATTGGAACTTATTTGAGATTTGTAATTTTGAATTTATAATTTATTCCTCATGTCTTTTGACAGTGAATTTATACAAAAATACGGGTTCACCTTCAATAATACCGGCTTTTTGGCTGGCAATGGCGATTTGTTGATTGGCGGAATCTACCCCGTCTAAATCTGGTAATAATAAACCAGAACGACCATCAGCAGTTTTGACAATCACGCCATATTTTTTAGGATTTAGCTCACGATCGGGATTTTGAACTGGTTTTGGTGAGGATAAGACATCAACTGAAATTTCGATACTTTTTAGTTCAGACAAAGTTACCGGTTCAAATCTGGGGTCGCTGGTGGCCGCAGCCACCGCGTTTTTGATAATTTCTTCGGCTAAATTTGGTTGGGTGGCTAAGAAAGTGCCGATGCAACCTCGCAAATCATCATTTGATAAATGCAAACTGATAAAAGTCCCGGCGCGTTTGGTTAAGTTTTTTGGTAATGATTTTGGGGAATTTAAAAATTTGCCAGTTTTCAAATAATTATAAATTGATTTTCGAGCCAAGTTTGTATAAATATTTTTCATATAATTTATTTAATTTTAAATTCAACAACGGCATAACCGACGCCAAAGGGACATTCGTAGGAGAGTTTTTTAACTTGATATTTTAAATGGCTAATGGCACCCAATAAGATGAGGATTGAGCGATATCCACATTCACCAGCTTCATCTATAAATTCTTCGTCAAAATTTAAAATCTTAGTGACTTCATTTTTTTCAAGCGCTTTAATGAGCTGCTGGTCAAATTTTTTACCGAGGGTTGAATAACCGGCTGGAGATTGGGGTAAAAGCCGGTGGGACAAATCACCAGAGGCGATAATGGCAACCCTTTTGTTTTTGAGCTTTTCTAAAACATCGGCTAAGGCTTCACCAAAAGCAAAATGTGAATTTACATTTAAGTAAGAATAAGCGATTGGGACAACTTTTACATTTGTGAGGTGTTTGCAGATAAAATACAAAGGCACTAAACTGCCGTGGTCTAATTCAAAAGTGTTGTCCGGATTATCATTGGTATATAGCAGGGTTTCAATTCCTTCGGCATCAGCTTTGGCGTTAATTTCTTTGACAAGTTGCAGATCGTTTTCAAATTTGAATTTAATTTCCGGGTGGCCAAATTGAGAAAAATCGCCTTTTAATTTTGGCATGCCACAAATATTCATCCGGTCAGGATAAACTAAACCATGTGGGGAAATTAAAATAATCGTTTCCGGATCGGTTTTATCCAAGTCTTGGCTAAATTTTTCCATGGCGGCAATGGATTTTTGAACTTTTGTTGAGTCTGTTCCGCCAATTTCAGGAACCATAATCGGTGGATGTGGCGTTATCGCTGCGAAAATTATTGACATAATTTTCTCCGCTTAAATTTAAAATTAAAAAGTCAAAAATTAAAATTGATTATTCGAACCTATTATAGCACAATTTTGATTTTTAAGCTTGACTTCCAGAGAGAGAGTTAAATGGAAAATAGAGAACAATAAACAACTAACAATAATCCGCCGACGAAGCGGAAATGACCCACCTTCGCTAAAGCTATGGTGGGCGGGGAGGAAAATTATGACATCAGAAACTGAAGGTTATCAACCAGGTGAAGAAGAAGTTCAAGCAGCCGAAGAAATGATGGATGATAAACAAAAGAGAGAGAGTATGGGAAGAGAACGGGACATGTTAGACGAAAAAAGGCTTGAGGAAGGAGAAAAAATTGGCGATCCAACTGAAATGTTAGTTGACCATTTCCAAACCACGGCAGACAAAATGAAAGTAGAAGGGTTAGATAGTGATGCAAGAAGTGTTGAAAAATTAATAAGTATTTTTCAAAATTTTTCCAACAACGCAAAAAAAGAATACGAAAAGAAAAAATCCTTAGGACTTAATCCTGTTTGGCTGCGGGAGGATAAACGTTTAGCTATATTCTATAGCGGAAGAGGAATAGAGTTAGTAAATGTGCACAGAGGTGTTGATGTTTATGATGAATTGACAACGAAACGACAAAGCCCCGAACCTAAAACAACCATAGCTGGACCACTTGGTCGCTTATCTGAAAAGGGTTGGAAAATTTTTTACGAATCAACAGGTATTGATGAGAATTTAATGGAAATAAATAAAGAAGCATTTGATAAAAATTACAAATCAGCTAAAGATAAACACAATTTTAGTGTGGAAACAGAAGAATCTACAAATATTCCTGGTGTAAGATTAAGAGCTCGATCTAATGGTGCTAATTTTAACACAGAATACTACATTTCTTATAGTGAAGATTCGGTTCGTATATTATTTGATAATACTTTTATGAACCGAATGCGAAATAGAAGCGAAAGAGAAAAATAATTATTGTACGAGCTAGTTTATTAACTCTTGATAATTTACTAAATAAAATAATGAAGGTTTATACATTTCCCAAATGAACATATTTTAAGCCGGATTTTTTACCAATTTGGGCGGCTTTTTGACAAAGGATTTTTGGATGATATAATGAAAATCAGAACATTGAAAAGTTTTAAAGGGAGTAAAATGGCCTTAGAAAAAAAAGATTTTGAACAAATTGAAAAAATTGTCAATAAAACCGAATCTCGGTTAGAGAAGAAAATTGGTGCGACGGAAACCCATCTGGAAAAGAAAATTACTTCCACAGAAACTGGTCTGGAAGAAAAAATTGGTTCTATAAAAACTCATCTGGAAGAAAAAATTGAAGATTCTGAAAATAGAATTATTTCTGTTTTGAGCCGGGAAATCACTGATTTAGCGGAAATTAACCGAGCCGTAATTGAGAGAGTGGATCAAATTGCTGAATTAGAAAAACGTATTATCCACATTGAACATAAAATCGGAATCACCACTTGAGATTAAACATTTCCCAAATGAACATATTTTAGACCAGATTTTTTGCCGATTTGGCTGGCGAGCTCTAAAGTTTTAATTGGTGTGATGGTGCTATCCATCATTTTGAAAGCCGGGAAGAAGCGAGAGATGTGCCAGGGAATATTTTTATCAATTTTTGCTAAGAACTCGGCAATTTGGGTGAGTTCTTTTTTTGAATTATTAACACCCGGAATTATTAATGTTGTCACCTCTAAATGAATTTTTTTGGTGTGAACTGTCTTAATATTTTCTAAAACTGGGGCGAGTTTTGCGCCGCAGTATTTTTGATAGGTTTCGTCTTTGAAAGCCTTAAGGTCGATATTGATCGCGTCTAAGAATGGCGTGATGAGATTTAAAGTTTCTTTTGAAAAATAACCATTTGAGACCCAGGTATTTTTTAGACCTTTCTTGTGGGCGATTTTCATCGTATCTAAAGCAAGCTCTAAAAAGATAGTCGGTTCAGTATAAGTATAGGAAATAGACGGACAATTATTTTTGATAGCTTCAGCGACAATTTCTGCTGGCGTCATTTTTTGAAAAGGAATTTCGTCGATTGGTAAATTATATCCTGAAGCTTTTGAAGCTTGGGAAATATCTGCATTTTGGCACCAAGCGCAACGGAAATTACATCCAACCGTAGCGATAGAATAAGTCAAAGTTTTCGGCATAAAATGAAAGAGTGGTTTTTTCTCAATCGGGTCAATGTGGGCAGCAATTATTTTTCCGTAGGCTAAAAAATATAATTTACCTTGCTGATTTTCGCGCACACCACAAATTCCCCGATTCCCGGGTAAAATTTGACATTGATGAGAACAAGTTAGGCATTGGACTTTTTGCCCGCCCAATTTTTGATATAAATAAGATTCTTTCATTTTTAATTTTAATTAGAACCAAGAGATTATTTGGAGGCCAAAAACTTCATTTTCGGCAACAAAACATTATATTTTGGTCGTAAAATTCGGTGAAAGTTACGAAAAGAAATCATGGGTTTGCCAATAATTAATTTTTCATCAAGTGCTCCAAACGATCTGGAATCCAGGCTATTGGCACGATTGTCGCCCATCACAAAAACTTGATTTTGCCCTAAAGTAACTTTGAAATTAGTGGAGGTGGACGCAGAATAAATATCTGACGGTAAATAAGTTTCGCCTAAAATAATACCTTGCGGATGTTCATTATTAACAATGGTGATTTTGCCATTTTCAATTTGGAGCGTTTCGCCGGGCATGCCAATAATTCTTTTTATAAAATCGAGTTGCTGATTTTGTGGATATTTAAAAATAACTACATCACCGCGATGATATTTTTTTAGTTTAGGGGTAACCTTTTCAACTAATAAATATTCTTTATCATAATAATTTGGTTCCATACTTGGACCATCCACAATAAAGGGCTGAAAGACGAAAATTCTAAAAAGTAAAGCCAAAAGAAATAACAATATCACACCCTTGAAAAGGTCGAAAATAAAATAAGCGATTTTTTTCAGATTCGCAATTGAATCATTTGACATTTTTTCCCTAATTTTATTTTTATTTAAATCTCTTGGCCACTGACCGATTCGAACGGTCGACCTTCGCGATGTGAACGCGACGCTCTAACCAGCTGAGCTAAGTGACCATAGATTAATTTTATCTAAAAATCACTAATTTTGCAATTGATTTAAGGCTAAAAAAGTTTTATCTTGATAATTTTTGGTTTAATATGGTATAATAATAGCAAGGCACTACCCAACATTTTGGAAATTCAGGCTTTCAAAACAAGCTTTGAATTAGTAATTTAAGTAAGTAGGAGGTGAGATGTTAGACGAGAAATTTATTCGTGACAGGAAAGCTGATCTTGAGAAAGCAAAATTTAGACTTGAAAATGAGCTGGGAAAAGTTTCCACGGGCAAAGGGAAAGACCGACAAGCTCTTTTTCCTGATATTGGCAGCAAAGAAGATGAATCCGCCCAAGAAGTAGAAATGTACGAAAGCAGTTTATCACTTGAAAAGGGCATGGAACAAAAATTAAATGAAATAAATATCGCCTTAGATAAAATCGAAAAAGGTAAATACGGTTATTGTGAAAATTGCCGGAAAGAAATTCCCAAAGATCGGTTGAAAGCATATCCTGAGGCGACGACATGTTTAAATTGCCATTAAAAAAATTTGCAAATTATAATTTTTGGATATCGTTCACCCTCATCGTAGTTTTGGATCAATTATTAAAATTGTTTGTTCTCAAAATATATCCCGGAATAGTTTATGTAAGCTCGGGCGTATTCAGCCATTTTAATTTTGCTTGGGCGGGAATTTTACCGGCCTTTTTGGTGGTAATCTTTATAATTTTTCAAGAAACATTTTTTAAAGAAACCATCACTGCGGTTACATTTGGCGCTTTGTTGGGTGCGGCAATTAGTAACTTAATTGATCGGATTTTTAGGCATAGCGTTTTAGATTGGATTCCGATTTTTGGTGTAAAATTTAATTTTGCCGATATGATATTAATTATCGGTAGCATGATTTTGATCATTAATTTGTGGCAAAAACCAGAAGACTCGAAAAAATAGAACTTTAACTTATTTCAAATAAATTGAAAAGTTTGTTTGAAATATTTGCCAATAACGTCGTTTTAGTGTCAAGAAAATATATTGAAGAAATAAATGCGGCAATAATTAAGATGACCCAAGCAACCTTAAACAAATCAGATTTAACTTTGTGATCATCTATTGCCACGGTGGGCTTTTCAGTTTTATGGCTTTTTTTATCAAATTTAGAGAGAGCTTGAGTTAGATTTTTGTCTGGCGCAGATTCGGTTTGCGCCATTTTCAATCTTTGTTCAATGAGTTTTTTGAGTTGAAGTTTCGCTTTCTTATTTTTTGCCATGTGACTCCTAAGGCTAATTATAAGTGAATCGTTTTGGGATTGCAAGCAAGTGTTGATTCTTGATTTTATTGGTGGGATTTGATATTATTAAACTAAATTTCTGAATTCAAATTGCGGGTGTCGTATAGCGGCTATTATACGTCCTTGCCAAGGACGAGACGGCGGTTCGACTCCGCTCACCCGCTCATTTCGTCAATAGCAAAAAGAGCGAGGCTTACCATTTAAGGCGACTCGCTCCACAACTCTTCTTGGCCTAGTGTCCGAGTAGTTAGGAAGCGGTCTGCAAAACCGCGTACCCCGGTGCAAATCCGGGCTAGGCCTCCACCAATTTATCACTTCAATTTAAACAAAGGAAAAAATGGACAAAGCGATTAATATCGTCCAGATTACATCAGCATTATTATTAATCCTGACAATTTTACTTCAGCAACGCGGAGCAACTTTGGGGGGCGCTTTTGGCGGTGAAAGCGCAGTTTATAATACCAGAAGAGGACCCGAAAAATTGCTTTTTATTATTTCGATTATTTTTGCGATTATTTTTTTGGTTTCAGCCGTAATTAATGTTCTCAGGTAGGGGGACAATTTGAATATTAGGAAGGCAAAGCTATTTTTGTCTTTTAAATTGCGCCATTTTTTGAGACTAATCATCACTAAAATTAGTGGTTTTATTTCAATTTTTAAACGAATGAGACTCGCATTGGGTTTACTTTCGATTATGGAAAAAAGAATCATCATTATCTGTACGATTGTTTTTTTGGTGGCATTAGGTTTTTTGGTGCGAAAAATATACCTAAAAAATTCATATTTAGTCCCAGCAGTTGGCGGTAAAATCTCCATTGCTGAGGTTGGGGAACCAAAATTATTGAATCCGCTTTTTGCTAAATCCTCTGAAGATAAGGACGTGGTGAATTTGGTTTATTCGGGTTTATTTTACTGGGATAATAATTTAGTCTTAAAGCCTGATTTGGCAAAAAAATGGGTGATTTCTGAAGATCGAAAAACCTATACTTTTGCCCTAAACGAGGTAAATTGGCATGACAATATGCCAGTTACTTCTGAAGATATTGCTTTTACAGCAAGCGTGATTTCTGATCAACAATATGCCGGTCCTTTGAAGGGTTTGTTTGATAATGTCACAGTTGAACCGGTTGATGATAAAACAATTAAATTTACCTTAGCTGAACCTTACCAGCCATTTTTAAAAAGACTTACCTTTGGGATTTTGCCAGCACATGTTTTAGGTAATGTGCCAACTGATCAGCTCGAGGAAGATAATTTTAACCTTTCTCCAGTAGGCTCGGGACCTTATATGGTGCAAAAAACCAAACTTATCGGCAACACAAAACAAGTAATCTTAGAAAGAGTTGCCACGAGTAAAAATCGTGATTCCTTCATTTCTGAAATCACTATTAATTATTTTAAAGATTTTGAAGGAGCTGCTAAGGCTTATCAAAAAGGCGAGGTTTCAGTTTTAACCAATATTCCAGTAGAGGAATTTAAAGAAATTAGCAAGAATCGGGATTTAAATTTGTATCATCTTAAAGCTGCCAGTTATATGGTGTTATTTTTTAACCTGACAAGTGACAATTTAAAGCAAAAAAGCATTCGTGTCGCAATTGCGGAAAGCATTAATAAAAATGCGATCATTGACGAGGTTTTATCTGGCAACGCAGAACCGGTTGAGGGTCCGATTTTGCCAGGCTTTTTAGGCTATTCTGAACAAATGAAAGCGGTCAAATATGATTTTCAAAAAGCCGAAAAAGATTTAGCGCAAATAGGTTTTAAGAAAAACGATTTAGGAATTTTAACCAAAAATGGCAAAGTGCTGGAGTTTAATTTAGCCCTAACTGATGATGAAGTGAGTATGGCCACAGCGGAAAAAATCAAAGCGCAATTGGCCGAAGTTGGGATTAAGGCAAATGTGATACAAGCAGATTTGTTAACGCTCCAGACAGATTACATTTTTAACCGTAAATTTGATATGTTGCTTTTTGGTGAAAATTTAGGTCCAGACTCCGATCCTTACCCATTTTGGCATTCTTCTCAAATTGGCACGACTAAGCTAAACTTTTCTGGATTTTCCAATAAAGAAGTTGATAAGCTTTTGGAGCAAGCTCGAACCACCAGTGATAAAAAACTACGTCAGAAAAATTATCAACGCTTTCAACAAATTATTATTGATGATGTACCAGTAATCTTTATTTTTCGACCAGATAGTTTGTTGGCGGTGAACTCAAAAGTGAAAGGGGTTGAAGAAAATAACCTGATTTCAAGTTCTGATAAACTTTTTCAACTTAAAAACTGGTATTTAAAGATGGGTAGAAAAAAGAATAAATAAAGTTAGAGATTGAAATTTGAACTCAAAAAGGTTAAAATAGAGCTTGAATGGGGCGAATGGCGGAATTGGTAGACGCGCAGCGTTCAGGTCGCTGTGGGAGCAATCCTGTGGAGGTTCGAGTCCTCTTTCGCCCAGCGTGAAAATTGTGGGGACGTGGTGGAATTGGTATACACGACAGGTTGAGGGCCTGTGCTCGCAAGAGCGTGAGAGTTCAAGTCTCTCCGTCCCCATTTATATAATTTGCAGCCTTTAAACTAAAGTTTGGCTGTTTTTTTATTAATTATATGTTATACTTTCATCAAGTTGATACTCGAGTCCAATCCAGAACCGGAGGTCATAGGAATGGAACTGACAGCTAGAAACACGATTGTTTTAGCTATCAAGCGAACATATCCTCGAGGTTGTTGGGGTGAGAAAAATTACTGGTTTGATCAATTTCCGAAAGGTTCAGATTTACTCTCTGCTTCTCTTGCGCGTAATGAATCCGATAATTGTTGTATTTCAGCTCTGCTTGCTAAAGGGGTCGGGCAAAATGAAGCCCCAACGATTGCCAATTGGATATCTTTTGTGCTGGCTGGTGCAATTATCGCCACCAAAACCAGGAAATACATTATTCCTCCTGAAAAGAAACCATACGATTGGGAATCTAATATTGAGCAATTTGTTTGGGAACAGCTCTGGATGAAGATCCAGTGGAAGCGCCATCCCCTTGATTCTGATTTTGTGGTCGTTATGCTGCGTGAATTTGTACCCAGGCATCATATGGGCGGTGAGCTTTATCCTAGTTTTTGCCGAAGCACCTTTGCCGGTCTTTGGCCTCATGTGTATCAACCGGTGGGTGGATCTTCTATCCATTCATTACTACCAGAAACATTAGAGTTGGGTAACCGATCCTTTGATACTTCATCCGAAGAAATTCAAGATTCAATTCTTCAGGTGGCAGAACATGTTCCGACCATGCTTGAGATTGCCAATGCCCGAATTCGGAAAACTTATTCTTGGTGACCCCATTGATTCGGGAGGTGAGATGGGTGAGAAAACCGAATATCGGATCGATTTTGACGGATTAATTCTAAATGTCGCTGAACTGAAAGCTCGGGAATTGGCACATTTTGGTTTAGAGGTGGAAATTGACGGGGTTAAACGTAAATTTATTGTTGAGGAAGGGCTACTCACAGATCCAGAATATTCGGCTTTTCTTAAAGAAACTTATCGAAACCGAGACTTGATGAGAACCTATCAACCCGTACCAGATGCGATTGGATCAATTTGGCGTTTACAAAATGAAGGTTACCAAATTGTTGTGATTACGGCTCGCGAAGGTGAGGCATTAAATATTGCCAGGGATTGGATGCGAAGAGTAGGATTAGAATTAGAGATTTTAGGAGTCGGCTTAAGATAAGATAAGGTTGATGTTGCACGAGCATGCGAGTTGGCTATTTATATTGATGATGATATTGATAAACTCGCACCCTTGGTTGGTATTGTTCCATATCTTTTCTTGTTTTCCTGGCCATATAATCTTGCCGAAGATGAAAGAAATATTGCTAAGAGAATTTTTTCTTGGCAAGAGTTTTATAGGGAAATTCAACAGCTTAGGAAGGTTTAATTCCAGAGGGAGCCTTCCTTTTTTAATTTGCGGCAAAGCGAACAAAATGGTAAAATTTATTTAATAAAGAAATTAAATTCCTCGAGGATAACTGAGCTAAACCCCTAGAGCATACTCGGGGTAAATCCCGCCGAAAGTACAACGGGATAAAGGAGAAAAATGCTTTCAAAAATACCCACTGATTTATCCAAGATTAAAAAAGAAGACAAAGACCGACAAATTTTAAGGTTGGGAATGATGGCGGAATTAGATGCGATCAGCGTTTATGAACAATTAGCTGCAGAAACTAATAGTCGCAAAATCAAAAATGCCTTGTTGGATATTGCTCGAGAAGAAAAAACCCATGTTGGTGAATTTGAAACCCTGCTTTTACAAATCGACAAAGAACAAGTCGAAGAATCTGCAGCTGGTAAAAAAGAAGTTAATGAATTTTAAAGATATTATAAATTATGAAAATTTATTCTTGGAATGTGAACGGGATAAGATCAGCTTGGAATAAGGGTTTTTTAAGCTGGTTTGAGACGGAAAATCCAGACATTGTCGGTTTGCAGGAAATGAAAGCACAACCCGAAACGATTGAACATCTTGAAATTCCCAAAAATTACCATTTTTATTTTAATCCGGCTCAGAAAAAAGGCTATGCCGGGGTAGCGGTTTTTTCTAAAATTAAGCCTCAAAAAGTACTCTATAATATAGGAATAAAAAGATTTGACTCAGAGGGTCGTTTTTTACGTTTAGATTTTGAGGATTATATTTTAATTAGTGTTTATATGCCTCACGGAGGGCGCGCTAAAGAGAATTTGGATTATAAATTACAGGTCTATAAAAAATTATTGATTTTATTAAAAACATTGACTTCGCAAAAGGTAATTTTGATTGGTGATTTTAATATCGCCCATGACGAAAGAGATTTGGCAAGACCCAAGGAAAATAAAAATAATATTATGTTTTTGCCCGAAGAAAGAGAAAAAATAGATCAATTGATAAAAATGGGTTTTATTGATAGTTTTCGAAAATTTCATCAGAATAATGGACATTATTCTTGGTGGCCATATTATCGCCAAGCTCGTCAAAGAAATTTGGGTTGGCGTTTAGATTATATTTTTGTTTCAGATAAATTAAAATCAAAATTAAAAAACGCCCAGATTCAAGTGCGGGTTTTAGGTTCTGACCATTGTCCAGTTCAAGCGGAACTAATTAACTTCGCAAAATAATTTTTGGTTGTTGTTGAGTAAAATCAACAATTTTTGAGAGAGGTTTTTGAGGTAAAATACCAGCATCAATGATTAAATCTGGTTTAACTTTTTGTGATTTAAAAAATTTAATCGCCTTTTGAGCTGACCAAATTTCAGGGGATCCGGACAAATTGGCACTTGTTGCAGTATATGGGAGTTGAATCTGAGCCGAGAGAGCTTCGGTAAAAGGAAAATCAGGTATTCTTAAGCTAATTGAATTATTGGTGTTGGTATAAATTTTTTGATTTTTTTTCAAGGGTAAAATAATTGTATATGATCCTGGCAATATTTTTTTTAGCTCGATTTTGGTATATTGGTTAATTTTGGCAAATTTTTCCGCCATTTCTAAATTCGTCACGATTACTGAGATCGGTTTATCGGCCGGTCTGTTTTTAATCTGAAAAACTTTCCGAACCGCTTTCGGATTGGTGGCATCGGCCGCTAAACCATAGCAAGTGTCTGATGGAAAAACTATTACTCCGCCTTTTTTAATGATTTGGCTGATTTTGATTAATTTATTTTTCGAAATATTTTTAAGATTTATTTTGATAATTTTCATAAATCTATTATAAACTTAAACTTGATTTTAGGCGAAGGTTTTGATAAAATTGTTATGAATTGATTGGGATAAAAGGACGACCTTTGCGAAACGCACCCGTAGCTCAGCGGTTAGAGCGCTTGGTTTACATCCAAGAAGTCGTCCGTTCGAATCGGACCGGGTGTACCATTAGTGAAAGTTGCCGCGACGTGCCGAGGTAGCTCAGTGGCAGAGCACATGACTGAAAATCATGGTGTCGGCAGTTCGATCCTGCCCCTCGGCATAGCTTTTCATCTTTTTTGGATGTAAATATTTTATGAAGAATTTATTATTCGAGTTTTTTAAAAAATATTTTTCCCGCCAATTTTTATTGACTAATCAAATTGTCCCGCAAATTCAGGACACAGTTTTAATCATTTTGTTAGCAATTCTAATTTTAGCAACGATTATTAAGGTGGCGGAATATATTTGGTTTAGGACAAAAACTCCCTGGCAGCACTTTTTAAATCAAATTTTTAGTTGGTTGCTGACGGTGGCGTTGATTGGATTGGGATTTTGGCTTTTTGCTAAGGCTGATTTGCCTTTTTTCTCAGATTTTTTTTGGTGGTTATTGCTATCATTGACATTTATAGTTTGGGGGTTTATAATTTTAAATTATGGGATAAGAAAATTCCCGCAAGAATTATTTAGGCATCAAAATCAAGTTAGAAAAGAAAAATATCTGCCTCATCGGCAGACAAGCCTGCTTCGAAAACGGGTTAAGATGGCTAAATCTAAAAGGTAAAAAAGCATGATTAAAACTGAAGCGAAAATGGAAAAAATTCTTAAAAACCAGGTTTTGTATTTGCCCTTGAAAGAAGGTGATACTGCCGAAGGGTCAATTTTAAGTAAGACTCGAAATCGAATTTGGGTTGATGTCGAAGGTCGCGGTATTGGTATGATTCCGCCTCGTGAAATTCCTTTTGAGGCAGAAGATTTAAAAATTGGCGAAAAAATCATCGCCTTTGTCTTAAAACCCGAAGACGAAAAAGGCCATATCATCCTTTCTTTGAAAAAAGCGGATCGGGAAAAAATTTGGTTGAACCTAAAGCGCAAATTTGAAGATCAAGAAAATATTTTCGTGAAAGTCGTGGAAGCAAATCGGGGCGGTTTGATGGTGGAAACTTCTGGGGCAAAAGGATTTTTGCCTTTATCACAATTATCATCTAAGCATTATCCGCATGTTGGTGGGGACAAAGAAAAGATTTTAGAAAAATTAGCCAAGCTCGTTGGCTTGAAATTAGACGTTAAAATTATCAGTTTTGACCAACAAGCCTTAAAATTAATTTTTTCCGAGAAAAAAGCTTCTTCAAAGGTTGAGAAAGAAAAAATTGCGAGTTTGAAAGTTGGCACTAAAATTAGCGGAACAGTTTCAGGAGTAGTTGATTTTGGAATTTTTGTCCGCTTTAATTTGGGCGAAGAAGGCTCAGAAGAATATGAAGGTTTGGTCCACATTTCTGAAGTTTCCTGGAGTAAAGTCGAAGATATCAAAAAAGAGTTTAAAATTGGCCAAAAAATCGACGCCGAAATTATTTCCACCGAAGAAGGCCGGATTTCGTTAAGTATTAAAAGACTTTTGCCTGATCCTTGGGTGAAAAAAGTTAAAAAATATAAAACTGACCAAAAAATCTTCGGCAAAATTACTCGTGTGACGCCGTTTGGAGCTTTTGTACAATTAGAAAAAGATATTGAAGGTTTAGTTCATATTTCTGAAATTGGTGATGAACACATCACTGATCCGAGAAGTTTACTCGAAGAAGGTCAAGAAAAAGAATTTCGCATCATTTCGATTGAGCCAGGCGCACATAAAATTGGTCTCAGTTTAAATATTCCAAAAAGCAAAAAATAAATTAGCGATCATTAATTTATTGAGGGTAAAATGGAAATTAAATGGTATGGGCAATCATGTTTTGCCCTGCAAACCAAAAAAGTAAAAATTATTATTGATCCATATTCGGACAGCATTGGTTTGAAATTACCCTTACAATTAACGGCAAATATTGTTTTAGTCACCCATAATCATCAAGATCATAATAATGTTGAGGCAATTTCAGGAAACAATGGCGAAAAACCTTTTAGGATTACCGGTCCGGGCGAGTATGAAGTTTCGGGGATTTATTTTCATGGTATCGGAAGTTTTCATGATAAGTTAGAAGGAAAAGAGCGTGGTTTAAATACAATTTATACTATCGATGATGGCAATATTCGACTTTGTCATTTAGGAGATTTAGGCACGGGTTTAAGTGACGAGCAATTGGAACAAATTGGCGAAGTTGATATTTTATTTGTGCCAGTGGGTGGTACGTATACGATTGACGTGGCGAAAGCCGTCGCGGTAATTGGCCAAATTGATCCTAAAATTGTCATTCCAATGCACTATCAATTGCCGGGCTTGCAAGTTGATTTAGCTGAAGTCGGAGAATTTTTGGAAGCTGAGGGAATTTCTAACAAGGAAGCATGTGAAGTGTATCGAGTGGCAAAATCTGATTTACCAGCCGAAGAAAGAGATGTAGTGATTTTTAAGGCACAGAATAAGTAAATTTCTAATATCTAAGTCCTAATTTCTAAATAATTACCAAATCCCAAACATCAATAACCAATCAAATTCTAAACCTCAAATCTCAAAAAATTTGGAAATTGAAAACTAATATTAAGTTAATTAGAATAATTAGAAATTTTAATACTATGCCCGAGTGGTGAAATTGGTATACACGCGACACTTAAAATGTCGTGGCCTAAACAGCCGTGCCGGTTCGAGTCCGGCCTCGGGCACCAGATCAATCTTGCAGAAACAAAAGGAGTTTCTGTTTTTTATATTGATAATCACTTGCTATTTGGGAATTCTTGTTGTAAAATAGACAAAATAAGGGCTGAGCCTTGAGCTTGGTCTTGGTGACTTTAACAATTCAACCTAAGGGGGGTCGAGGATATGGAAAGTCCAGTCGTTCAGATTAGCGATGAGTTGTTTGAAGAATTGCGCCAGCTTTGGCGCGAATCAGGACTTTCCAGATTAGGATATTCATTCCATGCTTTTCCTCGGCATCTTCAACAAAAATTCGGTATCAAGAAAATGCCATTGCAGGACAAACTCTTGCTTTATGGCAGGGCGCGCAATGATACACATTTGTCAGAGCAGTTGGTTGGAAACCTAATCGCCATTTTTCCTGGCGTAGTAATATTTAAAGACACATCATTTGAACATCAACTCGATGGGCTTATGGTTCGCGTTGGTCCGACTCACCCATCAGCATTTATACTCCGGTCATTTCGAGCTCCGCATAGTAGCGTTTCGCTCGTAATTAATGTTTTTATTAAACCGGAAAACTATTTCGTTGACGGTCAGATTTGTCCAGCCTGTATTAGTTGGGGAATTGGTGGCGGCGGAGGATCCGGAAATACTTTGGCCATTGATCAGAACCGATGGGAAGCAATGATTGCCTGGCTTGACAAATGGTTGCCACCAACAGAAACTTAGACTTAATAGTATTTTTTCTTGACGGGGATGGCCCGATTCAAGACCCAGACCAACCCCGTTTTTTTATTTGTACTAAAAATTTGTCAAATTGTGAAAAATTAGTTATATTAATATTAGGATATTAAAAACTCTAAGCACGAAATCCTAAATTCGAAACAAATTTTAATAACCAAAATTAAAATATTCCAAACAGGTTTTGAACATTTGAACATTTGGATTTTGATATTGTTTGTTTAGAATTTAGATATTAGAGTTTAGAATTTGCGACCAGAGGGAGTATTTATGCCCATAGAGCCTGTAATAAAAAGTTACCTGCCTTTGGATGATGATTCAGAAACGCCAGATTCGAAAGAAGAAAGAATTGTTGAAAAGGAGGGAGATTCCAAGGAACCATTTTCCCTGGAAGACGAAAGAGCTTTTGCCGTAGGCCTTACCACCATCATTGTGGTAGTGGGTTTATTGGTAATTTTTGGTGTTTGGTATTTCGTGACGCATAACCAAGCCGCAGAAGTATCAACAAATGAATCTATGTCTGATCAACCGGGCGAAAAGGTTTTGGGCGAAAGCATCGAACCGGACCAAAATACTATTCCCACTGATTCCGAACAAACGGTCGGGACTGAAACTGAAACAACTTCAACATTTCCCGGCGGTGTTTATACAGTTGAATCAGGTGATACTTTATATTCAATTGGTTTGAAACTGAAAGTCGATTGGAAAGAAATTGCGCAATTAAACAATTTAGAGAGTCCATATAATTTAAAGAAGGGTCAGGAATTACAAATTCCCCAATAATAAATTCCTGATTAAGGATTAAATGAAACGTAAAATTAAAATTCTATCAGTAACGTTCATTGTTATTTTGGTCGGAATTTTCGTTTATTTCTATCTTCCAAAAATTTTAAGCGACACGGTTTATCCTTTGGAATATAAAGATTTAATTAAAAAATACGCGACAGAATATCAACTTGATCCAAATTTCGTTGCCGGGGTAATTTTTTCCGAAAGCCATTTTAACGCTCACGCGACTTCACCGGTGGGAGCACGAGGCTTGATGCAAATTATGCCCCAAACTGGCAGAGGAATCGCCCGCAGTTTGGGAGAAGAAGCAAGTTATAGCCCCGATAAATTATATAATCCCGAGACAAATATTAAGTATGGTTGCTGGTATTTGCGGAATTTAACCAACAAATATCCTTGGGATGTGAGTTATGTTTTAATCGCTTATAATGGCGGGGTAGCTTTGGCTGACAGATTTGCCACCTATGGCGGTTCGCTCAATGCGGAAACTTCATATTATTATGTGAAAGTGCAAAAGAATAAACAAATTTATGATCAATTATATGGTAAGTGGTGGGAAAGCGAAAAGAAAGTTAAAATGAAGCCAACCCTTAAAGATATAATTTTGTCTTGGATGTTAGGTCGGTAATAAAATAAGAGAATAAAGATTGTGATAAAATGAATTCGAATACAATCCGTGAAAAATTTGTCAGTTTTTTTAACAATAATAAGCATCAATTGGCCGCGCCATCTTCTCTAATACCCCACGAAACCGATGCCTCGGTTTTATTTACAACCGCCGGGATGCAGCAGTTTAAAAATTATTACGCTTATCCGGATCGTGCCTCAACTGCCAGGATGGTGACTATTCAACCGTGTGTGCGGACTTCTGATATTGAAGAAGTCGGTGATAAAACCCACCTCACTTTTTTCGAAATGCTGGGCAATTTTTCTTTTGGTTATCCTGGTAAAAAGGGATCATATTTTAAAAAAGAGGCGATTGATTTCGCGTGGGAATTTTTGACTGATAAAAAATGGTTAGGAATTGATCCTGGGAGAATTTCGGCGACTTATTTTGGCGGTGACGAGGAAAAAAAGTTAATGATTGATGAGGGTTCAAGAAGAAACCTTGAATCTGTCAAGGGTTTGGATAAAATTGAACCTCACGGTTTTGAAGATAATTTTTGGACTTTGGGGACAGAGTTAAGTCCGGCTGGTCCGACTATTGAATTTTATGTGGACCCCTCGACTTCGCTCGGGGCAGGTGGCATTGAAGTTTGGAATTTAGTTTTTAACGAATATGTTTTTCATGACAATGAATACGGACCTTCAAGATATCAAGGTGTTGATACGGGGATGGGTTTGGAACGGTTAGCAGCAATAATGCAAGAAAAAGATGATGTTTATGAAACTGATTTGTTTTGGCCAATAATTAAGTATTTAGGTGATGGTGAGGTGTTACCACTTAATTATAATCGCGATAAAGAATCTTTAAAAATTATTGTAGATCATCTTAAAGCCGCAACTTTTTTGGTAAACGATGGAGTTTTTCCCTCAAATAAAGATCAAGGTTATATAGTTCGAAGATTGATTAGAAGAGCATTATTACATAGTCAGTGGAGTGAATATAAAAATGATTGGGTTCCTGAAATTATCGAAGAAATCATTAATATTTATCCTTCACTTCAGAATTCAAAAGATAAAATTAATAAAGTGATTAGTCTGGAAATTGAAAAATTTCAAACAACAGTTGAGCGAGGGAAGAAAATTATTACAAAACTTGAAATCCTTGATGCCAAAGCAGTTTTTGATTTATATCAAACTTATGGATTTCCTTTGGAATTATCTCGCGAATATGCCGCGATGAAAAAAATTAAGATTAATAATGAGGATTTAAACGCGGAAATTAAAAAGCATCAGGAATTATCTAGAACCGCATCTGCTGGGAAGTTTAAAGGTGGTTTGGAAGATACCAGCGAACAGACAATTAAACTTCACACAGCAGCACATTTATTATTAGCAGCTTTGCGACAAATTTTAGGCGATCGGGTAATTCAAAAAGGTTCGAATATTAACGCTGAACGATTAAGATTTGATTTTTCACATCCGGAAAAATTAACACCTGAGCAGGTTAAAAAAGTTGAAAATCTAGTGAATGAAAAAATTAAAAGCAATCTGCTCGTAAAAATGAAACAGATGAGTTTAGAGGAAGCGAAAAAATCAGGTGCTCACGGCACTTTTGATGCCAGATATGGCGATAAAGTTAAAGTATATTCGATCGGCACATTTTCTAAAGAAATTTGCGGCGGCCCGCATGTTAAAAAAACCAGTCTACTCGGTAAATTTAAAATTATTAAAGAGGAATCTTCTTCTGCAGGAGTTCGCCGAATCAAAGCGGTTTTAAATAAAACATAAAGTATAAAGAGGGGCTGAAGGGAAAAAATGAATAAAGTAATTATTAAGATTTTTCAGATTTTTCTTATTTTTGTATTAATTTTTTCGTTTTCGTTTAAAGTTGGTTTGGCTAAAAATCAGAACTCGGACTCTAAAAAAGAACCAAGTAAAACCGATCAAAAAAAGCCGACTTTTGTTCCAGGCGAAATCATCGTCAAATTTAAAGAAAGCATTAATCCTAATAAAGATAAATCGCTCAAAGATTTGGAACAAAATTTAGGCGGTGAATCATGGCAATCGATTTTTAAGGGCAAAGCGAGCCAAAAATTAAATGTTTATAAAAAGAAAGTCATGGCTGGGTCAGAAGCCAAGGCAATCGAGAAATTATCTAAACATCCGGGGGTTGAATATGTCGAACTCAACCAAATAATCTACACGGAAATGATACCGAATGATCCTTTTTATTCTTCATCAGGTTCTTGGGGCCAGGGCTTTGACGACCTCTGGGGAATTAAGAAAATTCAACCAGAGTCAGCTTGGGATTTGGCGTTGGGAGAAGGAATAACTGTGGCAGTAGTTGACACTGGCGCAGATTATAATCATGAAGATTTGGCTCAAAATATTTGGAACAATCCCGGCGAAGTAGGCATAGATGCTAATGGTAATAATAAAAACAGCAATGGTCTTGATGACGACGGCAATGGCTATATTGACGATTGGCAGGGCTGGGATGCAAGTACTATCGTTACTCAACCTCGAGGATGGTCGTCTATGATCAGTGGCAGTAAAGAGCAGGATAATGATCCAATAGATGATAATGGTCACGGAACTCATGTTTCGGGCACGATCGCCGCGGTCGGCAATAATGGCGTGGGTGTAATTGGGGTAGCTCCAAAAGCCAAGATTATGCCGGTAAAATTTTTAACTAAAGATGGCGTAGGCACACATACGGATGCGGCTAATGCGCTAATTTACGCTGCCGAAAATGGTGCTGAGATTATTAATAATAGCTGGGGAGGGTCTTACAGCCGACTTGTTCATGACGCGATTAAATATGTTTATAGTGTGGGGCCAGTGATTGTTGCCGCTGCCGGTAACAGTAGCGAAGATAATCTTTATGACATTCCTTCTGGATTTCCTGAAGTAATTTCAGTTTCAGCGACTGATAATACTGATTCTTTAGCAGGGTTTTCTAGTTTTGGCAAGGTTGATGTTTCAGCGCCGGGTGTAGGCATTCTCTCATCTAAATCCTCCCTTGACGACTCAACTTATTTAAATGTGGGCGAAAAATATCGGGTTGCTTCCGGCACCTCAATGGCATCACCACATGTCGCGGGTTTAATTGCTTTAATCCTTGCCCAAAACTCAAATTTAACCAGTGAGGAAGTCAGGCAAGTTTTGGTAAAATCAGCCGACGACTTAGGAGCAACGGGTTTTGATCCTAATTTCGGTTTTGGTCGGATCAATGCTCAAAAAGCCTTAAATGAAACCTTGATGGGGCAGGCGGTAATTTTGGCACCAGTCGGTCATTTTGATGGGAATAGTGTCAATGTTTTTGGCACGGTCCAAGCCGCGAATTTTCAAGAATATTTGCTTGAGTATGGGGCAGGCGATTTGCCTCAAACTTGGATGGAAATTGTAACTTCCACAACTCCAAAAACTAATAATTTATTAGGCGCTTGGAATACCAGCGGTTTGGCTTTTGGCCGTTATACCATCAGACTAAAGGTAATTGATACCAGTGGCAATATTTATGAAAGTATGAACAGGGTTGATTATGGCGTCCCGCTTGAAATTTTTAACCTGGAGGCAGCTGTTTTTTCACCTACGGAGACAATAATTAACTGGAATACCAATCGTCAATCTTATAGTTGGGTAGAATATGGCAAAGACACAAACTATGGCAAGACGGCTTACCCTGATAGTGAGATTGCGGACTTTGCGGTTCAGCTTCTGGATTTAGAACCCAGCACTACTTATCATTATCGAATTATTGCTGATGAATTTGCCAAAGAAATATCCTCGCCAGATTATACTTTCACTACTCAAACGCCGTTTTTTTCAATTCAAAATGTTAATATTGCGCTAGAACCGCATCAGACCACAATTACTTGGGAGACTGACATCCCAACTACCGGTTTGGTTCAATATAACCGGACCTATTGGACAAAAAACTTGTATTATCAATATCGAAATGAAGCGGCAGACGCTAATCTATCCACCACTCATAGCGTGGTTTTATCTCAACTAGATGATAATCAGGAATATATTTTTATCATTAAATCTCAAGACCAAAATGGCAATGGCGCCACAACTTCGCCCACTTATTTTACCACCACCCAAGGTCAATATCCTCAAGTGATAAATTTTGTCAGTCAAAATCTAACCGAAAATAGCCTTGATCTTGTCTGGAATACTGATATTCCCTCTACGGCTGAAATTAGATTTCATGGCGCCAATGAAGTCGCGTACTACGATACAGTACAGCAAAATGATAATAATTTGGCCCAACATCATGAGAAAAATTTGACAGGATTAAAACCCTCAACCGTTTATTGGCTGACAATTGTCTCAATTTCTACTGACGGCAGTCGTTCTTATTACAACCCAGAAAATTTTAGAACTCCTGAGTCATCCCATATTAGCAACTTAGTGGTGCAGCCTCTTGACAGATCCGCGACTGTTAGTTGGACAACCGATATTCCAACTTACAGTCGAGTGTGGTACCAAGCTGGGGCGTTAGAGCTTTATAATTATCCGACTTCATATACAAGTTGGAGTTTAACGACAAATCATTCAATTACCTTGACCGGCTTATTGCCAGAAACTTTATACGGCTTTAAGGTTGAAAGTTTCGATGACAATAACAATGATTTTTTTCTAAATATTGGAGAATTTACTACTCTTCTATTAGATGATCAAGTTCCAACCGGTTTAATCAAAATTAACAATGATGCTTTATATGTAAACCAAACGGGAGTGACTCTTAATCTTACTGCCACAGATAATGTTAGTGTGACCGAAATGCAATTTTCCAACAATGGAACGATATTTAATTCTTGGGAGCCTTATTCTGCGAGTAAAAATTGGATTTTAAGTTCCGGAGATGGCTTAAAAACGGTTTATGTGCGATTTCGTGATGCTTCAGGTAATATCTCAACTACTTATTCTGACAGCATTTGGCTAGATACCACACAGCCCTCTAATGGTTTGGTTATAATCAACAATAACGCGGTCTATGCTACTTCAAGCGTTGTTGCTTTAACCCTTTCGGCTCAAGATAATGTTGGTGTAACCGAGATGCAGTTTTGCACTGATGAGGGTTATGTTTGCCGTTCTGACGCATGGGAGCCATATTCAACTACCAAATTTTGGACTTTCTATAATGGCGATGGGATAAAAACAATTTTTGTTCGTTTTCGCGATGCCGCTGGCAATATCTCACAAACTTACAATGATACGATTTCAATTGACACCACGGCGCCCACAGGTTCGATTTTAATCAATAATGGTGCTGTCTCCACCAAAACTCGTTATGTCACTTTAAATCTTTCTGCTTCTGATAACCTAGGCGGAACAGTGCAGATGAGATTTTCAAATGACAACATCACCTGGACTTCTTGGGAAAACTTTGCCTCGACAAAGAAATGGACTTTAACTACTGGCAAAGGTAGTAAAACAGTTTACGTTCAGTATCGTGACGCCGCCGGCAACATTACCATTTTTTCGGATTCAATAAAGTATTAAGATAAAATTATTGTATTAAAACAGGAGGAAAAATGTTTAAAAAAATAATTATTGGAATTTTGGTTTTGGGGTTGAGTTTTCCTCAAATTATTTTTGCAACTTCAAGCCAAAAAAATATCTATGATTCGCAGGGAACTTATGTAGGATATAGCAAAATATGGTCGGATAAAGACTCAGCCTTGGCTAATGGTTCTGAAATTATTAAGATAAACGGTGGTGTTTGGATTGTGAGCACAGAATGTCCAAGTGCGCCTTGCTATTGGCCTCCGGGCGGAGGTCATAAGTATAGAATTTTAGTTTCTGGTTCAGGAAATTCGATTTCTCCTTCAGAAATAACGAGCGGTGATGTAATTTTTCAACTTTCATCTACGGTGGCTGACACTAAAACCATAACTCTCCAAAATTGGCAAATGACAGACTGGGCTACAGATGCTTCAATTCAAATAACTTTTACTTCTGCTACTCAACCCAAATCCACCACCACGACCACCTCTGCCCCTGCCACTGTTCAAAAACCATCAGCACCTGCCATTTCTGCTATTAATGGCAATGCCCTGTCAGAAAACAAGACATATAATAAAACTTTAAGGCAAGGCCAAAAAATCACTTTTTCTGGCAAAACATCAGTCAATTCAACTGTTAAATTATATATCTACTCCGATCCGATTACCGCAGAGGTCAAATCAGATAAAGACGGTAATTGGTTGTACACTTTAACCCAAGATCTAGCAATTGGCGAGCATCGTGTCGAAGCTGAAGTCACTGACGCCAATAGTCAAAAATCTGATAAGGTAGAAATTGCTAAGTTTACCATTAAACCCAAAATTGAAACACCGGCATCAACTTCAACCAATATCCCCACTTTTATTTTCAGCACTTTAACCTATGGTTTATTTGGTTTAGTTTTAGTTTTGATGGGAATTTTGATTTATTTAATTATTAAAAGAAAAAAGAAAGTTGGAAATTCAAATATTCCATCGAATCCTGTAGTTTAAAATAATTAAAGGAATATTAAAGCTGTTTTAGCATAAATTTTATTGAGGGGCAAATTGGCACTATTCGATTTTCTAAAACCTAACAAGGGAAATTTTGGCTTAGTTTTAGATATTGGCACCGAATTTATTAAAGCTCTAATTTTTGAAATTAAAGGCGATGAAGCGGAAATTTTGGGTGTCGCCCGGGTGAGGCAGAAATTAACGGAAATGCGCGGCGGCGTAGTTTTGGATATTGAGGGAGTGATAAAAAATTCTCAAGAAGCGATTGCCAGAGCCGAAGAAATGGCAAAAGCAACTGCCACTCAAGTGATTGTCGGCATTGCTGGAGAATTGGTTAAAGGCACGACCACCACGGTTCATTATTCTCGCGCCAAAGCTAAAGAAAAAATTACCTATGCGGAGTTGAGAAATATCGTTGATAAGGTGCAGCGGCGTGCTTTTGATAAAGTTCGCGAATCGCTTTCTTTTGAAACTGGGCATGCAGAAATTGATGTCAAATTAGTTAATGCTGCAATCGTGGATGTTAAAATTGATGGGTACCGCGTCACTAACCCTTTGGGTTTCCAAGGAAAAGATGTCTCGGTCTCGGTTTTTAACGCTTTTGCGCCGATTGTGCATTTAGGGGCATTGCAAACAATCACTGAAGAATTGGGTTTAGATTTAATTGCGATTGCGGCCGAGCCATATGCAGTCGCCAAAGCAGTCGGTTTGGATGATTCCTTGGATTTTTCCGCGATCTTTATGGATTTAGGCGGGGGAACCACCGATATTGCGGTGGTGAGAAATGGCGGCTTGGAAGGGACAAAAATGATTGCCATTGGTGGCCGTTCATTTACTAAACGATTATCACAAAATTTGAGCATTTCTTTTGAGATGGCTGAAGAGATGAAAATTAGTTATTCAAATGGTTTTTTGGAAGGAAAATCTGCTGGCAGGGTCAAGAAAGCATTTTTGCCTGATTGCAAGGTTTGGCTTTCTGGAGTAGAATTAACATTAGAGGAGTTTTCTGATGATTTATTACCTTCTCGTATTTTGTTATGCGGTGGTGCTTCGGCTTTGCCAGAAATTAAATATATCTTAGAAACTGACGATTGGTATAAAAGGTTGGCTTTTGCGAAAAAACCAACCATAGAATTTATTCATACCGAGGACGTGGCAAGAATTAAGGATTTGACTCGTCGTTTACAAAATCCACAAGACATTACGCCCATGGCATTAGCCAATACCGCTTTAGATTTTACCGGACCAGAAAATATTGTGGACGGGATATTAAACAAGGTGGTGAAATCATTAAGAGAATAAAGGAGGAGGTTTGGAAAAAGTCCTATATTTAGAACCTGACGAAGAGATAACTTCGGTAATTGACCGGATGGAAAAAATTTCCTCAAACACCGTGGCTTTGGTTCTTCCTCGTAATGCGGTCGTGGCGCAAAGCCTGGTTAATTTGAAATTACTTAAAAAAGAAGCGGCCAGACTTAATAAAAAAATTGCCCTAATTACGACTGATAGGGTTGGCATAAATTTAGCTGAGCAATTGGGCATAAGGGTTTCCGATAAGTTGGATCGAGAATTTTTAGAACCAGAAGAAACCGGCTTAGATGATGAGGAAGAGAAAACTGAGAAGGCTGAAGAAAAAACCGAGGAAGCTGAAAAAAATGTTGCTTTTGAGCCTTCAGAGGAATTATTGGTAGATACCACCAAGTCTAAAGCTTTCCCAGAGCCAGCCAAGTCCGACTTAAAAACTAAACCTCTTGATCATAAACCTGAGGTTCATCCGCAATTTGCCAAAGCCGGCACGAAAGTGGCTGATTTTTCTGGGAAGCGTAAATTTAAATTTAATAAAAAATTATTGATTTTTGGATTAATTTTCAGCGTTTTTGTGTTAGCATTTGTCGCCTTTTTATTCTTGCCTCGCGCAAAAGTTAGTTTGATTGTAAAAACTGAAGCTTTTAATCATAGCTTTGATTTTACTGCTGATAAAGCTTTAGTAGATGTGGATTTGCCAAAAAGCTCTATTCCGGCAAAATTAACCGAAACAAGTCTGGAAAAAGAATCAAAAGCGACTGCGACTGGTACCAAAGAAATTGGAGCAAAAGCCTCAGGAACAGTGCGTATTTATAATAGTTATGATTCTGATGCCCAAGTTTTAAATGCCGGCGCCAGCTTGACAAAAAACGGCAAGGTTTTTAGAACCACCGCACGAGTGACAGTGCCCGGTTTTACACTTGAAGCTGGAGTCCCGGTTCCTGGAGTAGCGAATGCCTCAATTCAAGCAGACAAAGAAGGCGATAGCTATAATGTGGCGGCAGGGAAATTTTCTGTGTCAGGTTTCCCCTCTGATAAATTTTATGGACAATCGAGTGCGGCGATGGCGGGTGGCTATTCAAAAATTGTGACCGTGGTCAGTCAGTCTGACATTGATAAAATAAAAAAATCAGTTGGTGATGCCGCTTTGGTTGATGCTAAAAATGCTTTAAAAGAAAAAATTGATCCAGAATATGATTTTATTGAATCAGGGATTGAGACTTCAGAAACCCAATTTACAAGCTCGGCTAAAGTTTCAGATCAGGTTTCAGAATTTACGGTGAAGATAAAATATAAAGCGCAGGCTTTGATTTTTAAGAAAACTGATTTTGAAAAAGTCGCTCAAGATAATTTTAAGACCAAGGTGACTTCGCAACAAAAAGAATTGGTGGAAATGGATTATACAAAATTGTCGAAAGCAGTAAAAAGCCAAGATTTAAATAAAGGCGAAATGGTGGTTACGGTTTCAGGTGTCGGATATATCGGACCAAAACTAGACGAAAAAACCTTAAAATTAAATTTAATCGGCAAAGATCGCATTAAATCAGAACAATATTTAACGAGTTTTGTGGAAGTTGAATCAGCTCAGGTTGAATTATGGCCATTTTGGGTGAAAAAAGTACCATCATTAGATGATAATATAAAGATTAATGTTGAATATCAGAATCCGGCACCGACCGAATCTACTTCCACTAAAAACAAATAGCGAGATTTGTAGTTTGGACTGGGAATAATGGAAAAACTTGAATCTATATTAGGGATTGATCTGGGCGAAAAAAGGGTTGGTTTGGCAATGGCAAAATCTGGAATTGCTTTTGAGTATAAAACAATTAATTTTAATAATCTGTCTGAGCTGATAGAACAAATTGTGAAAATTTGCCAAGACGAGAAAATTGAAAAAATCATTTTAGGGGTCGCAAAAAATCGAGAAGGAGAGATTGGTTTTCAGGCGAATTTACAACTTGATTTTAAAAACCAACTCGAGAAAGCCGTAAAGTTGTCGGTTTTGATAATTTCAGAACTTTACACCACCAAAGAGGCCCGTCGGATTTTGACGGAGATGGGTTTGGGTGAAGACAAAATTAAAGCCAGGCTTGATGCGAAAGCCGCCCAATTGATATTAGAATCATATTTAGAAAAAAATAATGCCACAAATTGACACTTTAAGACCCAAAAAACAAACTTTTCCTCCTCGTCTTCTTCCCCCTCATCCTCCCAAAAAACGCACTGGTTGTTTAAAAGGAGGGATTTTTATTTTATTGGCCGTATTGTTGATTGGTGGAAGTGCCGGATGGCTGGGACACCAAATTAAAATTCCTAAAACATTAGCCGAGCCAGTTGATTTTACAGTTCAAAAAGGTGATTCCGTGGATGTGATTTCTCGTAATTTAGAAAAATCAGGCTTAATCGACTACCCGTTCGTTTTTAAAATATATTTAGTTTTAAGCAACCAGTCTTCGAATTTGAAAGCGGGCAGTTTTCATTTTGCCGATTCGGTAGATATTCCGCAAATTGTAAGAATAATTTCAGCTGGTGAAATCGCGAAAAATCAAGTCACTATTGTTGAGGGCATGAGAAGAGAAGAAATTGCGAAGTTTTTAGAAAGTCGTGGTTTAATTAAAGCTAAAGATTTTATTTTGGCGACAGATAGTCCGGCAGATAAATCGAAATATCCCTTTTTGGCCAGCCTAGATTCTAGCGATTCTCTGGAGGGATTTCTTTTTCCAGATACTTATCAATTGGGAGAAAAACCAACAGCTCAGCTTTTGGTAGAAAAAATGTTGACTAATTTTGAAGATAAATACAATTTGGAATTTGCCAATTTGCTAAAAAATCAAGATTTAAGTTTGCCAGAAGTAGTAAATTTGGCCTCAATAATCGAAAGAGAAGTTTCAAAGCCGAGCGAAAGAGCGACCGTGGCGGGAATTTATTTTAATCGATTAAATATCGAGATGAAATTGCAAGCTGATCCCACAATTCAATATGCTAAAGATACTCAAACACCACCGGCGAAATACTTAGATTATTGGGCAGAAATTACTATGGCTGATTATCGACAGGTTATTTCAAAATATAACACGTATTTACATTTAGGTTTGCCGCCAGGACCGATTTGTAATCCAAGTTTATCCTCAATTGAAGCAGTTTTGAAGCCAAAAAAATCAGATTATTATTACTTTTTTACGACTAACGGAGATATATATTATAGTAAAACTCTTGAAGAACACGAGCAGAAGCAAACTCAATATTTGAAATAAATTTTAACATACTTTACAATTTAGAAAATAATTAGATATGTGGGGGCTAACCCCCTTTTAATTTAATGAATTTTTTGAGATAATAATAAAGAATAAAATCCTAAATCCGAAATTCTAAACAAATCCAAAATTCAATTATTAAATTTCACAACCGTAAAGATTCAAAATTTTGGAAATTAGAATTTATTTGGAGTTTGTCTGCTAAACGGCGGATTAGAAATTAAAATTTGACGCTGGAGGCGTTTAATGATATTTGATCGTTTTTTAGGTTCTTTTTCGCACGATATTGGCATTGATTTGGGTACCTGCAATACCTTAGTTTATGTTAAAGGAAAAGGAATTGTAGTCAAGGAATCGTCAGTGGTGGCGATCAATACTAAAACCAAACTAATTTTGGCGATTGGTGATGAGGCCCAAAAGATGGTAGGTCGTACCCCAGCCCACATTGTGGCGATTAAGCCTTTGATTGATGGCGTGGTTTCAGATTTTGAAGTGACTGAAGAAATGTTAAAATATTTTATTGAAAAAGTGCACCGGCGTACCTTTGCTTTTTTACCTCGTCCTCGAGTGGTGATAGGAATTCCTTATGGTGTCACCGAAGTTGAAAGGCGGGCAGTTGAGGAGGCGGCGATGAATGCGGGCGCGAGACAAGTATTTTTGATTGAAGAACCGATGGCAGCCGCAATTGGGGCAAGGTTGCCGGTTCAGGAAGCGGCCGGGAATATGGTGATTGATATTGGTGGTGGCACCACGGAAGTGGCAGTCATTAGTTTGGGTGGGATTGTGGCTTCGAGATCTTTGCGAATTGCCGGCAACGAACTTAATGATGATATTATTCAATATGCCCGTGAACATTTTAACCTTTTATTAGGCGAAAGAACCTCGGAAGCGATTAAAATAAATATCGGTTCCGCTTATCCTCAAACTGAAAAAAAGACGGTGAAATTAAAAGGCCGAGATTTAATCACGGGTTTGCCAAAAGAAATTGTCGCCACTGATGAGCAGATTAGAACCGCAATTTCAGGATCAGTTCGAAAAATTGTTGACGCGGCAAAAACCACCCTCGAAGAAACCCCTCCAGAATTACTGGCTGATATTATGGATCGGGGAATTGTTTTAACTGGTGGCGGCGCTTTATTAAAGGGTTTGGATACTTTTATTTCGAAATCAACACAAACTAAAGTCTATATTGCTGATGATCCCTTAACTTCAGTGGTGCGGGGTGCCGGTTTGGTACTTGAAGATATTGATACTCTAAAAGACGTGCTCTTGCCTTCAGAACATCAAAGAATGCCAATGTAATTAGCATTTATTATTTTGAAACCTTGGGATAATTATGAAATTAACTTTAGATAAAATTTTAATTTCAATTTTAGCGTTGGTGATAATTGCGTCTTTAATTATTCCCAAAAAATATTTTCTAACACCTGTCAAAGGTGCGGCAATGACGGTTTTGGCACCGATTCAAAAAATAGTTTCAGGCTCTGGTAAATCGATTTATGATTTTTTCTCAACAATCTCTAAAATCTCGCGATTAGCGAAAGAAAATGATCAACTTCGATTAGAAAAAGACCGCTTGGTTGAAAAAAACACCGCTTTAGTTGAAGCTCAAAAAGAAAATGAAATTTTACGTTCAGAGTTGAATTTTCGAAATTCTAATCCATATAAATTATTACCCGTCAATGTGATTGGAAAAGATCCAACAAATGTCCAGGAATCTTTAACAATTGATGCCGGCACGAAGGATGGCTTGAAAGAAGGCATGCCAGTGGTAAGCGCCGGAATATTAGTGGGAAAAATTTCTGAGGTTCATTATACTTCTTCGAACGTTCTTTTGGTAACTAATCCAAATAGCGTAGTAAATGCAATGTTGCAAGAAAGTCGGGCATATGGTTTGGTGCGAGGTGAGTTGGGCTTTGGTTTAGTAATGGAATCAATTCCGCAAGAAACTAAAATTAATGTTGGTGACCGCGTCATTACTTCTGGGCTGGGAGGGATTTTTCCAAAAGGATTAATTATTGGTCAAGTTTTAGAAATTATTTCTAAACAAGGTGATATTTTTAAATCCGCCAGCCTTAAGCCAGACCTTGATTTGTCCAAACTCGAAATTGCCTTTGTCATATTAGGAGTTCAAGAATAGGAGGCATTTGAAAGATTGGCCATTAAATTTAATCCTGATTATATTTGCGGCTATTTTGCAAACAACTATTATGCATTATTTCTCGATTAAATTTGGTATTGCCAATATTATTTTGTGTGTATTCGTAATATTGCTGTTTTTTAAATATCGGAAAATTGCGTTATTATGGGTAGTGGTCGGAGGAATAATTTTAGATTTATTGTCTTCGAGTCCGGCCGGTCTTTATTTTTTTGGATTTTTGATAATTTATTTAGCCATTGCCCAGTTTTTAAAGAATACTGATTTAGAAGAAATTTTAGCCTTGTTGGTTTTGGAAGTTTTAGCCTCTTTAGTATTTGATATATTCTTCTTAATATATTTGAGAATTTGGGGTCAAATAATTCCCATAAATATATTTTTGAATCTGGCAATTTTTGATGGCATATTAAATATTATTTTAACCATCTTTATCTATTTACTAGTGATATTTTTCCAAAAACGTTTTTCGCGTCGCCGTAAAAATCAGATTTTTCTTGCCAGCTATATTAAATAATAAAATAAAATTATGGATATATTTGATTATTTTGATCGAAAAATTTTAGGTGATCATAAAACTCGAACCATCAAAAGAGATTTTGACGAGATTGGTGATTTAGCAGGTGATGACAGCGCTTTATCAGATGTCAAAAAGTCTCAACATTTTTATTTATTTTATTTAATCATCATCGCGGTTTTTGTGGTTTTGGTGTATCGGCTTTGGAATTTGCAACTTACACAAGGAGCCCATTTTCGGTACTTATCTGAGGGTAACCGTATTCGAACCACGGTCACAACCTCAACTCGAGGAGTAATTTATGATCAGGGTGGCAATATTTTAGTTTCAAATGTGCCTTCATTTGTACTTCAGGTGACACCCCAAGATTTGCCTAAAAAACAAGCCGATAAAAATGCTTTAATTCAAAAAGTCGCCAAAGCAACCGGCATTACTGCTTTGGAAATCTCAAATAAAATTAAACCAGAATTAGCTGAGCCGCAAGTTTTAGTGGAAAATATTGAACGAGAGAAAGCTTTGGCTTGGAAGGAGCAATTAGCAAATTTAGCCGCTTTCAGCGTTGAAGAAAGAGCTACCAGGCAATACAAATCTGAAGCAGCCTTAGCACATATATTGGGATATGTGGGTAAAATTAATCAAAAAGAATATGATGAACTTGGATCGCAGGGTTACACGATGTTGGATTTAATCGGTAAAACTGGTTTAGAAAATTTTTATGAAAAAGAACTCAAAGGGAAAAATGGTAAAAAACAGGTTGAAGTTGATGCCATGGGTAAAATTTCAAGAATTTTAGCACAATCAAATCCCGAGGCTGGCAATAGTTTAGTTTTGAATTTGGATTTAGGATTACAGAAAAAAATGACAAGCGTTCTCGAAAAAGCCGTCACCAATTCCAAAAGTACCGGTGCGGCCGCGGTCGCGATTAATCCACAAAATGGGGCAGTTTTAGGAATGGTATCTGTGCCAAGTTTTGATAATAATATTTTTACTACCCAAAGCTCTCAACAATTTGCACCACAATATCAGCAATTAATCACTGATCCCAAAAAACCTTTATATAATCGGGCAATTTCAGGAGTTTATCCACCCGGTTCAACCATCAAAATGCTAGTCGGATCCGCCGGTTTGCAAGAAGGGGTGATTAATGTAAATACGCATTTATTCGCCCAAGAAGCAATTTTGGTGCCGAATAAATATGATCCCTCGATTGTGTATCGATTTCCAGATTGGAAACCTGGCGGCCATGGTTATGTCAATGTGATTTCGTCAATTGCCAAAAGTTGTGACGTTTTTTTCTATGCTGTTGGAGGCGGTTATGAACAAATTTCAGGATTGGGAATTGATAAACTTTACCAATATTTTAAAAAGTATGGTCTAGGTGATAAGACTGGTATCGATTTGGCAGGTGAGAATTCTGGGTTAGCGCCAAATCCTGATTGGAAGAAAAAAGCCAAAAAAGAAGATTGGTATTTTGGCGATACCTACCATGTTTCAATTGGACAAGGCGATTTATTGGTAACGCCAATCCAATTGGCCGATTATGTGGCGGCAGTGGCAAATGGTGGGAGTTTACTTAAACCACATTTAATTTGGAAAATCCAAGATTCTGAAGGCAATGTCATCAAAGAATATACGAAAGATGTTAAAACTGCCAACATTGTCTCTCCAGAAAATATGGAAATTATTCGTCGTGGGATGAGAGAAGCCGTCACCTCAGGAACTGCAAAAATATTAAGTGCTTTGCCGGTTTCATCGGCTGGAAAAACTGGGACAGCTCAATTTGATAATAATGCCAAAACTCACTCGTGGTTTGCTTCTTTCGCCCCATACGATAATCCGACAATCGCTTTAGTGGTTTTAGCTGAAGGTGGCGGTGAAGGTCATGAAGTGGCGGCACCAGCTGCCAAAGAAATTTTACAGTATTATTTCAGCAGAAAATAAGTTAAAATTTAGGTTTGGGCTACTTGACAAATATTATTCAGTTTTTTACAATTTGTTCATATAGGAGAAAAAGGGGGGTATTTTTATCCTAAAATTAATATCAAACCCTTCTAAATCAGCTCGTCTCGGGGCTCTTTTTAAAAGGAAAACAATGAAAAACGTGATTACAAAACAAGGCTTAGATCGGCTTAAAAAGGAATTAGATTATTTAAAAAAAATTAGAAGAAGGGAAGTTGCCAATCAGATTCGTGAAGCTCAAGAATGGGGCGATTATTCTGAAAATGGCGAACTTGACGAGGCTCGGCAAGAACAGGCAATTGTGGAAGCTAAAATTCAAGAATTGAGTTTTTTGGTTAAAAATTCCCAAATTATCAATGAATCATCAAAGGAGATTGTCGAACCTGGTTGCCAAGTGGTTTTATTGTCTGGTGAAGAAAAATTTGAATACACAATTGTGGGATCGGCTGAGACTGATCCGGCAAATGGTAAAATTTCAACCGATTCTCCGTTAGGCATGGCCTTGGCTGGCAGGACACGCGGCGAAAAGATTTCCTTAGACACGATTTCTGGTCCAGCTGAATATATTATTCAAGAAATTAGATAAATATAACATATTTTCAAAATTTGGGCTTAATTCTAGCCCATTTTTTGAATTTTGTGGTATAATAAGATTAATTTTAACACTAAAGGAGTTTGATGTTTTGGGTTGATGAAATTATTGAAGACATTATCAAAAAAATTCCCAAAAATGACTATTTGATTACTGATTGGACAACTCCATCCGGACACGCACATATTGGGTCATTGCGAGGGGTGGTAATTCATGATTTGGTGCGCCAAGGATTAACTGAAAGGCAGAAAACAGTGGTTTTCCAATATGGTTTTGATGATTTTGACCCGATGGACGGCCTGCCAATATACATTGATTCATCTTGGAAAAAATATATGGGTATGCCGTTATCGAAGGTGCCGGCACCTGATGGAAAATCGGAAAGTTTTGCCGAGCAATATTTGCAGGAATTTTATTCAGCGATAAAGACCTTGGGAATTAATCCTAAAATTGTTAAAACCTCAAAGTTATATGCTGAGGGTAAATTTGATCCGGCAATAAAATTGGTTTTAGATAATGCGGACAAAATTCGCCAAATGTACAAAAAAATTTCAGGTTCTGACAAGGGTGAAAATTGGCAGCCTTTGCAAGTGGTTTGCCCAAAATGCGGCAAAATTGGAACTACCAAAGTGACGGGTTGGGATGGAAAATTAGTTAAATTTGAATGTGTTGAAAATTTAGTGGATTGGGCTGAAGGCTGTGGTTTTGAGGGTGAAATTTCACCATTTGGTGGCAAGGCGAAAATGCCTTGGAAAGTGGAATGGCCGGCGAAGTGGGCTTTATTTGGTTCAGATATTGAAGGTGAAGGGAAAGATCATTTTGCGGCAGGCGGTTCGAGAGATATTGCCGATGAAATTTATCGAGAAGTTTTTAAAAAAACTTCGCCCTATGATATTAGGTATGAACATTTTTTGATTGGTGGGGCAAAAATGTCTTCTTCAAAAGGATTAGGAACGACCGCTAAGGAAATGGCTGATTTTTTGCCAGCGAATATTCTAAAATTTTTATTAGTTCGAACAAAATATAAAAGAACTATTGATTTTCATCCGGCGGGAGTGACAATTCCGGTTTTATTTGACGAATATGATCGATTGGCAGCTTTACATTATCAAGATTCAAAAGCGCCCCTGGCTCGAGCTTTTTATTTTGCGCAACTTGATCCGGCGGCTCCACATGCGCAATATTTATTGCGTTTTTCCAAAATTGCTTATATGCTCCAAATTCCGCATTTGAATATTTTTGAATATGCGGAAAATGAAAAAGGCGCAAAATTGACTGAAATTGAAAAGCTCGAGATTGAAAATCGGGTTCAGGTGGCGAAAAATTGGTTAGAAAAATTTGCACCCGAAGAATTTAAATTTACGATTTTAGAAAAATTACCGGAGCAGGCTCGAAATTTGAGCCAGAAACAGAGAGAATTTTTAGCCGGGGTCTTAAAATTATTAAAAGAGAAAAAAATATCAGCTGAAAAATTACATGAGCAGATTCACGAGCTTAAAAAAACTATGTCTATTGACCCCAGAGAAGCCTTCTCCGCGATTTATTTGATCTTTATCGGTAAAGATTCCGGTCCCCAAGCAGGTTGGTTTTTAACCAGCCTGGATCACGATTTCGTTATAAAAAGATTCGAAGAAGCGATAAAATAAAGGGAGTAAAATGTTGGACATAAAATTTATTAGAGACAATTTAGAAACAGTCAAAAAAGCTACCACGGATAAAGGTTATGAGGTGGATTTTGAGAAATTATTAAAAATTGATGATGAGCGGAAAAGATTATTGGTGGAAACCGAAGAATCGCGAGCGCAGAAAAATCAGCTCAAAAAAGAAGATGCTGAGAAGGGTCGGGAAATTAAGGAAACTCTAAAAAAATTAGATCCAAAACTGGCGGAAATTGAAAAAGAATTTATGGAATTAATGTATAAAGTTCCAAATCCGGCCTTAAAAGACGTCAAAGTTGGCAAAGATGAAAAAGATAATGAAATTATTAAAAAAGAAGGTAAAATTGAATTGAAAAAAGGCCGAGACCATTTAGAAATTGGCAAAGCTTTAGATTTAATTGATGTTGAAGCTGGCGCAAAAGCTTCGGGTTCGCGATTTGCATATTTAAAAAATCAAGCCGCGCAATTAGAATTAGCCTTAATTAATTTTGCGATGGAGATTTTGGTCAAAGAAGGATTTGCGCCAATAATCCCGCCGCAGATGTTAAAAACTCCAGTGGCAAGAGCGACTGGTTATTATGAAAGTGGCGAAGATGATTCTTTCCATTTGAAAGATGAAGATTTGGTGATGATTGGCACGTCAGAGCATTCAATTTTGGCATATCATAAAGAGACGATTTTTCGCGAAAAAGATTTGCCAAAACGATATGCCGGTTTTTCGACTTGTTTTCGTCGGGAAGCTGGTTCTTACGGTAAAGATGTCAAAGGGATTTTACGCGTACATCAATTTGATAAAGTGGAGATGGTCTCATTTGTAAAACCGGAAGAGTCGGAAAAAGAACTTCAATATTTATTATCTTTGGAAAAAGAAATTGTTCAGGCTCTAAAATTACCATATCAGGTGGTCAAAATGTGCACGGGTGATTTAGGACGACCCGCCGCTACCAAATATGATTTGGAAACTTGGATGCCTGGTCAGGAAAAATATCGGGAAACTCATTCAGTTTCAAACTGCACTGATTTTCAGGCTCGCCGTTTAAATATCAAATATGCCACTGCCGAAGGTGTGAAAAAATATCCACATATTTTGAATGGGACCGCGGTGGCAATTGGCAGAATGATTATTGCGATTTTGGAAAATTACCAACAAAAAGACGGCACTGTTTTGGTGCCGGCAGTGCTCCAAAAATATTGCGGTTTTAAAAAAATTGAAAAGCCCAAATCTTAATTAGGCAGCTCTTTTTTCCTCTTCTTCAACATCTTTTGCGGTTTTAGTAAAGTCTTCATTGGCGGTTCTCAGGAAAGGGCGATCATTTTTCAAATCAGATTCAGTGTCGGGTTTTGGTTGTTGAATTCTGGCATCTTTAGCTTTTCTGGCTTTTTCAAAAGCTGCTTTAGCTGATTGTCTAATTTCTTCTGGGCTTTTTGCCTCAGGATCTAATCCAGTTTTAGCTTCATCGATTGATTCTTGTCTAGATCCTACTTCTTCAGGTCCAGCTTCAATATTTTGCATTTTTTCCTCCTTATTTAAATATACTTTTTGAAGATAGGTTTGTCAAAACAATCTTGAATGGTGGTGGTATTTTTGGTATAATAAAAAACACTAGCAAAAGGAGCAAAATGAGATTAATAATTAGAGGCAAGGGACAATTTAAAGTTCCGGCAGATTTGGCAGAATATGCCAAAGAGAAAATTTTAAAATACGAAAAAAGACTGCCTAAAAGTTCGATATTGGAATTAGAATTAGAAGACAATAATGGCCAAAAAGGGGGTTTAGACAAAATTTGCCAATTAATAATGGTGATTCCTCATGAAAAAAATCCCATTCATTATTGTGAACGGTCAGAAAGCTTCCGAAAATCCATAGATTTAGTCTTGGAAAAATTAGAACGAGAAGTCGAAGAATACAAAGAAAAAAGAAAGCCATACTTCTAGATTCTTTGTGGGGGTGATGGTGGCACGATAGAGCCTAAGTCTATCGAGCTGACTAATTCCCACAAGGAGTGAATCGTGGATGAGGCGAACTGCTAGGACAAAGAGAAAGTTTGGTGATCCGAATTACCGTTTTTTATACTTTGACAAAAGTCGGGAATGTCGAGAAGCGAAAAGATTTATCGAAGCATTGGGCGTCGCTTATCATCTGCTTAATATCGCTGGCTATAAATCAGATCAGAAAGTACCATTTGTAATGGATTCGCGAGGCAACTCATGGCAAGGCTTAGAAGCGATAAAGACATATTGGGTTGCTTGGGCGTTGTCCGGCGATATTTCTACTGATGAAGAACAAATTATTCGGCAAAGAGCTAATGAACTTTTGCGGATTGATCGAATCGCTGAAAACTATTTTAGCACCATCCTGGAAATTTAAGTTAAAACCCAAAAGGGGTTGCATCGAGAATGACAACAGCGGCAAAAAGGGCAGTAAGGATTGGAAACCCTAATTATCGTACTTTGCATAGAGACGGCAGTGAGGAAAGCCGCAAAACAGAAGAATTTATGGACGATTTGGGAATAGCCTATGAAATTTGCGAATGCACTGGCAATTGTCCTTATGAAACACTGCCGTGTATTAGTTCAAAATTTGCATCCGGCGTCTATTGCGGTTTTCATACTATTATCACCAATTGGCAGTCTTGGACTGAAGGCGATGATATTTCTGACGAAGATAAACAAATCTTGGCAGAAAATGCCCGTTTCTTAATGGCTACCTGCCAGTTCTTAGCAACCATAACATCTTGAACCTACTTTTAAAAAACATCATTCGGCACTTGTGAAAACAAAGGAGTGAAGCCATATGGATGCAAGCCTGATTCCAATCATGCGGACCGCAATTATTCACCGAAGAGGACGATTAATTCAAAAGCTAAGGGAGCTTCGTCAGCGATTAGACCAATTAAATTTGAAGTTTCCTTCTACTCGAGATTATCGACACGATAATAATGAGGAGCCAGATTTATATCAGGGTTTTCTTCTGAGGGCATTTAATAAGGGTTGTCGAGATCGCCAACAATTTCTTTTTCGATTCTATTATTAGTCCGAAGGGACAAACCTATTCTATTTTCCTACCAACCTTTTCCCTTCGGCTTTTTTTATGGCATCGCTTGCAAGGCGAAGCCGCAGCCCCGAAGGGGTAGTACAAGCACGCAACAAGTTTAGGTATTAATATGAAAAATCTGTGAGATAAAATTAACAGAAAGTGAACAAATTATATTATAGCGAAAACTTATGGTAAAATAGAAGTATCAAGTCAAGATATATTTGACTAAATTTAATAATATATATAATAGGAAATATAAAATGGCATTTCTACAGTTTTTAGTCGGAGACCAAAACAAAAAAGAAATTAATCGCTTAGAAAAAATCGTGGTTGAAATTAATGCTTTGGAATCTGAAACTGAAAAATGCTCCAACCCTGAGCTTAAAAAAGAAACTCAAAAATTAAAAGATGAAATTGCCGAATTTCAAAAAACTCACCAATTACCCTTGGGAAGTTTGGCTGAACTAGATAAAACCGAAGTTAAAAGAATTCAAAAAAAAGAACAAGAAATATTAAACCAAATTTTACCAAAAGCGGCCGCCTTGGTTCGAGAAGCGGCCAAAAGAACTATCAAACAACGGCATTTTGATGTTCAGTTAATAGGTGGGATAGTTTTGCATACTGGGAAAGTCGCAGAAATGAAAACTGGTGAAGGAAAAACTTTGGCGGCGACTATGCCTCTCTTTTTGAATGCCTTAGCGGGACATGGGGCGCATTTGGTGACCGTGAATGATTTTTTGGCCAAAAGAGACGCCCAATGGATGGGCCCAATTTATCATTTATTGGGATTATCAGTGGCCTGTATCCAACACGAAAAATCATATTTATTCGAACTGACTTCTGACAAAGTGGAATTTGGGGAAGAATTTAACCTTAAAGCCTGCACCCGTCGGGAAGCCTACGCGGCAGATATTACCTATGGCACTAATAATGAATTTGGCTTTGATTATTTAAGAGATAATATGGTTTCTAATATGTCTCAATGCGTGCAACGGGAACTTTATTTTGGAATTGTGGATGAGGTAGACTCAATTTTAATCGATGAAGCCCGCACACCTTTAATTATTTCTGCACCAGCAGAAGAATCAACGGAATTATATCAGCGTTTTGCTCGTTTTGTGCCAAGCCTTAATAAAGAAACGGATTATAGCGTTGATGAAAAAATGCAATCAGTGATGTTAACTGATGAAGGCATGAAAAAAACCGAGCGTTTTTTGGGCGTGAAAAACCTTTACCAAGAAGGTGGAGTAATGTTGGTTCACCATCTGGAAGAAGCCTTAAAAGCTCACGTTTTATTTAAAAAAGACAAAGATTATGTGGTTAAAGAAGGCGAAATTGTGATTGTTGATCAATTTACGGGCCGTTTGATGCCGGGTCGTCGCTATTCTGAAGGTTTACACCAGGCGATTGAGGCTAAAGAAAATGTGGAAATTAAGAGAGAGTCTGTGACCTTGGCGACAATTTCGTTTCAAAATTATTTTAGAATGTATGGCAAGTTGGCAGGAATGACTGGTACCGCCAAAACCGAAGAAGAGGAATTTTTCAAAATTTATGGTTTAGAGGTGATCGTGGTGCCAGCGAATAAACCGATGGTTCGTGCTGACTTAGCAGATCGAATATATCGGACCGAAGAAGGTAAATTTCAAGCGGTGGTTGAGGAAATTCGTCAACGCCATGAAAAAGGTCAGCCAGTTTTGGTGGGAACAATTGCGATTGAAAAATCAGAAGTCTTATCGCAAATGTTACGGCGCGAAGGAGTTAAGCATAATGTTTTAAATGCCAAATTTCACGAAAAAGAAGCTAAAATTATTGCCCAGGCGGGTCGGGTTGGAGCGGTGACAGTGGCAACTAATATGGCGGGTCGTGGTGTGGATATTATTTTAGGCGGAAGTCCTGCCGAACCTGCAGAACAAAAGAAAGTGTGCAAGGCAGGCGGTTTGCATGTTTTGGGAACTGAACGTCACGAGGCGCGCCGAATCGATAATCAGTTGAGAGGTCGATCTGGTCGGCAGGGCGATCCGGGATCATCGCAATTTTATGTTTCTATGGAAGATGATTTGATGAGAATTTTTGGCGGGGATCGCATTAAAAGAATTATGGAAGTCTTAAAAGTACCCGAAGACCAACCCGTGGAAAATAAATTAATTTCCAGATCATTAGAATCATCTCAAAAACGAGTCGAAGGCTATAACTTTGATTTGCGCAAACATTTGGTTGAATATGATGATGTGATGAATAAGCATCGGGAAACGATATATCGCCTTCGCAAAAAAATCTTAACTCATCAGGATTTGCGATCGGAAATTTTAGAAATCGTGGTCGAATATTTTCGACGCTTAGCCCAAATGCATGGGGCTGGCAATAAGGAAGTTTGGAATTTAGAGGAAATTGTTAAAAACTTAAAAGCGGTATTAGGTGTAAATTATTCAGATGATGTTGAAAAGCATCTTTTAAAACTTGAGACCGAAGCACAAATTGAAGATTATTTGGTTAAATTAGCGGGAATTATTTTTGAGGAAAAAGAAAAATCTCTAACTCCAGAAGTGATGCGTCAAGTCGAAAAAGCAATCTATTTGCGAACTATTGATGCCCTGTGGATAGAACATTTAACCAATATGGAGGAGTTGCGTGAAGGAATTGGCTTGCGCGGAATTGGACAACGCGATCCTCTTGTCGAATACAAGCGAGAAGCTTATAATATGTTTGAGGGTTTATTAGCAGATATTGAAACAAATGCGATAAATATGATTTTTAGGACCGAGGTGGAAGCAGCTCCGCAAAATTTAAGCGAAAGACCGGCTCGTCAAATGACAATGAGCGGCGCGAGCGAAACGGCGGCAGCGGGAACTTTTTCAGGATATAACCAAGAAAGCATGATGGAAAAAGAAGCGGCAACTCGATCTGAAACTGTTGTCAAATCTGAAAAAGTTGGTCGCAATGATCCTTGTCCGTGTAATTCTGGCAAAAAATACAAAAAATGTCATGGCCGCTTTGCTTAATTTGCATAAAATGAAATTATAAGGAGGTTTGTTGATCGAATTTAGACACGTCTCAAAAATATACAAAAGTGATAAAAAGGCTTTGGATGACGTGTCTTTTAAGATTCCCAAAAAAGAATTTGTATGTTTGGTGGGACCGTCTGGAGCAGGCAAGTCAACCTTAATCAAAATGCTAATTTGTGACGAGAAACCAAGTTCGGGAAAAATTTTAATCGGCGGATTTAATATCACGAATTTGAAACCGGCGGAAATCCCCTATTTTCGTCGTAAAATTGGCGTTGTTTTTCAAGACTATAAATTACTTTCCGATAAAAATGTTTTTGAAAATATCGCTTTTGCGCTTGAAGTTTGCGGCGCATCCGACGCGGAAATTCGTAAAAAAGTTCCCCGAGCCTTAAAATTGGTAGGGTTAGAAAAATGTCTTCAAAATTTTCCTGATGAATTATCTGGTGGCGAAAAGCAACGCGTTTCAATCGCAAGAGCTTTAATCCACAGCCCAAAATTACTCATTGCTGATGAGCCGACCGGAAATTTAGACCCCAAAACTGCCTGGGAAATTATTAAATTGCTTTTAAGAATTAATGAATTTCAAGGGACAATAATTCTATTAGCTACCCATCATAAAGAAATCGTGGATCGTTTAAAAAAACGGGTGATCACTGTCAAAAATGGTAAATTAGTTTCTGATCAACAAGAAGGTAAATACATAATATAGCGACTAAATTTTTTAATTTTAATAAATTTGAATTAGAGGATAAAAAATGCAACAAGTGACTGGAACTACGGCTCTTTCGAGAGTTTTCAAGTGGAGTATTTTGAGTTTTTGGCGAAACCGCTTATTGTCAATTGCGGCCACCCTAGTAATGACTCTAACGCTTTTGACGATTTCATTATTTGTAATTTTGAATTTAATTATTGGTACGACTGTTGACGTGGTACAACATAAAATTGACCTGGTGGTGTATTTAACTGAATCTGCGACCGAGGCAGATATTACAAATCTTAAAACTCAAGTAGAACAAATGCCTGAAGTTGCCTCAGTAAATTATATTGATAAAGCTCAAGCTTTGGCAAAGTGGCAATCAAAAGAAATAAAAGATGAGCTAAAAAATATTGCTACCACCGCTGACAACCCTTTGCCTCGCAGTTTGGAAATTAAAGTCAAAGATTTAACCAAACTTGAACAAACCGCCACCTTTTTTGAATCCGCAGAAGTTAAACCTTTGGTGGATAAAACCACCATGCACGAGAATCGGGCGACGATTAATCGATTATTAAAAACTACCCGTTTCTTTCGCATTAGCGGGATAATTTTTTCAGCATTTTTCGTTTTAATTTCTTTATTGGTTATTTTTAACACGATTCGTTTAGCAATATATAGCCGTCGCGACGAGATTGACATTATGAAATTAGTGGGCGCCACCAGCTCGGCGATTCGTTGGCCTTTTATAGTTGAAGGGATGTTTTATGGATTATTGGCAACAGTAATATCGGTGATTTTGCTCTTTGTGGGTTTTAGATTTTTATCACCAGTAGTAAATAAATATTTAGGCGAGTTAATGACTGAATGGGGTGGCAGTTTGATGAATTATTTTATTGCTAATTTGTGGCAAATTATTTTATGGCAATTATTGGTGGGATTCGCGATTGGCGCCGCTTGCAGTTTCTTGGCAATCAGAAAACACCTTAAAGTGTAGAGAGGTGAGACAGAGATTTGAGACAAAGACTTGGGGAAGGAGGGCTTGAAATATTTTTATAAATTTGGTATAATAGATATTAAAGAAAATCATAAATCCTAAATCCGAAATTCTAAACAAATTACAATTCCAAAATTATAAATCACAAACAGGTATTGTTTAGAGTTTAGTGCTTAGAAATTAGAATTTATAAATATTGAGGGGCAAATGCTCTTGAAGAATTTTTTGACAAAAACTATGCAAACTATGAGCAAAATTGTGCTTTATGTTTTTCTCATAGTTTTTTTATTTCCGCAATATACTGCTGCAGATTCAATTCAGGATAAACAAAGAGAACTGCAGAATATTCAATCTCAAATTGATCAGCAGCAAAAGCTCTTAAATCAAAAATCCGGCGAAAGAAGAACCTTGGCAGGTCAAGTTTCATCAATGGATGCGCAAATCAGACAGACTCAACTCTCAATTAATAAAACGCAGACTGAAATTGATTTAGCGCAGGTTGAAATTACTAAACTTAATACACAAATTGCTCAAAAGGAAAAAGAATTAAAACGTCAAAAACAAATTCTCAACGAAGCCTTGAGAGTAATTTATCAAGAAACTGACACCAGTTTTATTGAAATGCTATTTTCTTCTAATAATATTTCGCAGGTTTTGGACCAAACTGAATATTTGGGGGCAGTTGAAGGCAAAATCGAAAATACAATGGCAGAAATCAAACAAGTAAAGTCTGCCCTTGCAACTGATAAAAAAGAGCAGGAAACTAAAAAAACCCAATTGGCTGAGAAAAAAGATGAATTAAAAATAAAAGAGTCAGGTCTAAGCGGGCAAAGAAATACGCGGAATGGTTTACTGGTTGAGACAAGAGGTCAAGAGTTTGCATACCAACAATTATTGTCACAGAGACAAATAGAATGGGAGAGATCCAACGCCGAACTGAAACGTATGGAAGCTGCTTTGTATTCGGGTGGTCCTGATAGTGGACCTGGTTATAGTGTCCCAAATTGGCCGATGTATGGAAGAATAAGTGTCCCATATGGGGCTTGTGGGTGTGATGCATATTTTTGTGGTAAATGCCATACGGGCATAGATATTGTTGCCAGCCCCTATACTTCAGTTAGAGCAGCAAAAGACGGGGTTGTTAAAGATACAGTTAACTCTTGCCGTGATTCTGTTGGAGATTATGGTTGTGGTGGAGGATATGGTAATCGGGTTATAATTGAACATAATGATGGTCATGTTTCAATATATGGACATTTAAGTCAGGGTTCTGTGAGGGTAAGAGTGGGGACTAGAGTTTCTGGAGGAAAAACGGTGATTGGCTCAGAGGGTAATAGTGGTTTCTCAACCGATTTTCATCTCCATTTTGAAATTAGGAATAGGATGTGGGGATCATCTGTAAGACCATTACTACCATAAATTTAAATATTAATTAAAAATGAATTTAAAAAAGAGGGGCAAAAACCTTTGGTTTGTGTTTTAAGTTATTGACAAAATTTGATTTTTATCATAAAATAAAATTACTCGAATTATATTTGAGTAGTGCGCAACGCACTAAAGTTGGTGTTTTTTCGCCTCCAAAATTTCTTGCCGTTTGTTACTACTACTCAACTGCGAAAATGGAGTTATGGATTATGTGATTTAAGATAATAATATTCAAAATTATTTTAATGATCAACTCACGAATTTGAAGTATGCATGGAACTGCTTTTGCCATAATCAGCCTTTAACTGCACCTCCTTTTATTAAGGCAAGAAAGGAGGTTTATGAAAATTAAACTAAAAGGCTGGTTGAAAAGGTCTGGAATGATTCTCGATTTAGTTGCTAAATTATTAGCAGTGATCAAAGTCATAAAGGACCTTTTAGGGTACCGATTAATGCCCTCATGAAGAGGGATTAAATATGAAATTGCAACCCATACGTTCTCAAAAAGATTTAAATGATATTTTTGATATTAACGATCAAAAAATTATTAGTCTTATTAAGCTAAAAAATAAATATAAAAAGCGATCTATCCCGAAAAAATCTGGTGGAATAAGGGTAATAACGGAGCCCGCACCCGAATTGAAATCTTTCCAAAAAAAGCTGGGTAGCTATATTTTTCGTATGAAAAAATTAAAATTCGCTTATGGTGGCGTGAAGAATAAATGCCGAGAAGATGTCGCTAAACTTCACAGATGTAATTATTTTATTCTTAAATGTGATATTAAAAATTGTTTCCCTTCGATTAGAAAAAAAGTAGTGGTTAAAGAATTGTTGAACTTTGGTTTTACATATAAATACGCTAAATTGTTCACAGAAATAATAACTTTTGAAGGATCTCTTCCTCAGGGTGCACCTTCAAGTCCGGGCATGGCGAATTTAATATTAGATAAGATTGATAATCAAATTATAACTGTACTACCGTTTGGCTGTAAATATTCCCGATGGATTGATGACATTATGATTTCATTTCCGAAAAAAAATCAACTAAAAATAATTAAAGACATATCGAAAAAAATTGAGAATATAATTCATTCTAATGGTTTAAATCTGAAAGATGGGGTTTCTATTATCCTCAAGGAGCATTGCAGCGATTTACTTGGGCAATCAATATCTAAGAAGATTAATATTCCTAAAAAATGGTATAAAATTTTACGGAGTCAAGTTTATAGACTTAAAAGGGGATTTTATAAAGGTAAAGAACAAGAAAAAATAATAGCTTTAATCAAAGGTAAAATGGTATTATTAAAAAGTGTTACCGTCCATCACAAAAAACAAACTAGATATTATACGCTTAAGAAAATACTTGATAAAATTATGTGACAAGCATTTTTTTAAAATTTGCCTAAAAATTAGTTTTGAGTTATAATAATAGGCATTGGAGGAGAAATTGAAGTTTAGAAAAATACTCTTGCCTATTATTTTTGTTTTGAGCCTAGGAATTTTTTATTTTCTGGGCTATTTACATGGTCACGCGAATTTAGTTTTTTCGAAAAAATTTGTCCCGCAAATTACTAATACGGAATTGGGCAAACCCAAAGATATCGATTTTTCGCTTTTTTGGGAGGTTTGGAATAAGGTTGAAGATCAATATCCGGGCAAGGTGGATCGCAAGAAAATATTTTATGGCGCAATTTCTGGAATTTTGACAGGTTTAGATGACCCATACTCAGTTTTTATGGAGCCTGGCCAATCAAAAACATTTTTAAATGATTTAGAGGGTATTTTTGATGGCATTGGTGTCGAAATTACGATGAAAAATAACCAAATTACGATAGTTTCCGCCCTAAAAGATACTCCCGCTTCAAAAGCTGGTTTGATGGCAAATGATATAATTTTAAAAATAGATGGCAAAGAAACGACAAACATGACGTTGGATGAAGTGGTAAATAAAATTAGAGGTGTGAAAGGAACCAAGGTAACCTTAACAATTTATCGGAATGGCAAACAAAAAGATTATACTGTGACTAGAGATAAAATTAAGGTTGAAAGTGTTAAATATGAATTTAAGGATAGTAATATCGCCTATATCAAAATTGACCAATTTGGTGATGACACCGAAGATTTATTCAACAAAGCCATCTCTGAAATCCAGCTGAAAAAACCCAAAGGAATAATTTTAGATTTAAGGGATAATCCGGGTGGATATTTAGAAACTTCAGTTAATATCGCCAGCGCCTTTATTAAAAACGGCGTGATTGTTTCTGAACAATACAAAGGTGACAAAAAAGATGAATATAAATCAACCGGCGACGGCAGATTAGAAGGTTATAAATTAGTAGTTTTGGTTAACGGCGGTTCGGCCTCAGCTTCGGAAATTGTCGCTGGCGCGATACAAGATTTAGGCAAAGGCAAATTAATTGGCGAAAAAACCTTTGGCAAGGGTTCTGTTCAAGAACTGGAAGCTTTAAAAGATGAGGCATATTTGAGATTAACGGTGGCGAAGTGGTTGACGCCAAAAGGTAGATACATTAATTCATCGGGTATTGAACCCGATATTGTGGTTGAAATGACCCAAAAAGATATTGACGCTGATCGAGATCCGCAATTAGATCGCGCATTATCAGAAATTAAAAAATAGATTTTATAAAATCAGAAAGGATATAGTTATTTTTAGCTATTTTTAAAAACATGAAAAAAGCACATAAAAAAATTGAAGTGGTTTTAATTTCAGAAGTGGAAAAACTTGGCCAAAAAGGTGAGAAAATTTTAGCTGCCAAAGGGTATGTTCAAAATTATTTGATTCCTCAGCAAAAAGCAATTTTAAGCACTGATCCCAGAGCGGTTAAATTGCTAGAAGAGGCGGCGAAAAAACAAAAATTGCGGGAAGCTGAAATTGCCAAAGCCCGCGAAATTGTTGAAAAAATTTCCAATTTTCGCCTTAAAATGATGGCAAAAGCAACAAAAGACAGCAAAAAAATATTTGGATCAATCACCGCAGACCAAATCTTGAAAGAGATTTCAAAAAACGTTAAAATTGAATTGAAAAAAGCGAAATTAATTGGCAAGCTACCGATTAGAAATATTGGAAATTTTGCACTAACTCTTCAACTCACACCTGACGTTGAAACAAAAGTGAACATTAGCGTGGAAGCGGAAAAAGCGGCAAAATCAGCCAAAACCAAAACTGCCGGGAGTTTAAAAAAGGTCAAAAAAGCCACAAAAAAATCAAAAAGTAAGAAAAAATAAAATATTTTATAAAATTTAAGGAGGGGCATGGAAAACTCTCAGGACAATAATCCGAACAATATTATTATTAATCCTGGTAATAATCCTCCCAACCAAGCGCCAGCTCCGACGCCCATGTCGGTTCCAGCGGCCCCAAATCAGCCTCCAACCTATATTAATCAAGGTCCGGAAAATGCACCTGAAACAATGACGCTGGCTCCAGAAAAAAAGAAAAAAAGTTGCTTAGGTCGGATTTTATTAATTATTTTATTATTAATTATTTTAGTTCCGACAGGTTTAGTATATGCGACTGAAATTGGGAAACTTAATATTGGTTTAGATAAATATTACAATCGATATGGTTTGGAAAAATTATGGAAAGGGATGCCGATTTATCCGCCCCTTGCCTTAGCCGAAGTCATCAAAAAAGAACAAATAGTCAGCGGTGTTCATTTTTCAGGTCAACTAAAGATTTCCGGAAGTATCCTGAACCAAATTTCAACAGCGAAGAAAAAGACTCAGCCTAAAAACACCAAAGGCCAAGTTTTGGGAGAATTAACTTCTCAATCAATTATTGAAATGTCTTTGTCTGGAGATATAATACCACCGGATAAAAGCAAAGCCGAATTATCGACAAATTTTGGACAAAAATTATCCAAAATATATTTTAATGATAAGACCAAAATTACTGCACAAACAATTACGAGCAATAATAAATTATATATCAAATTTTCTGATAGTTTTTTAACCCCAGGATTGGCGCAAAATAAATGGCAGGAAATTGATTATAATCAATATATGATTTATCTAAAATCAGTTTCATCAGATGACGCCAATAAAGAATTTTTACAAGATGTTAAAAAATCAATAAAATCATACCAACGAACAATCACAGTTGTGAATCAAGTGCCAGTCTACCAATATCGGGTAGTCCTTGATAAAAATATTCTAAAAAGTCAACTTGGAATAGATTTTACTTCCGATCCAATTATTGAAATAAGTATCGGCAAAAATGATCATTTAATCTATCAACTGAAATTTTCTGGCGAGGGGGGGAATGCCCAAGCGATGACCAAAGAAGAACTGATGATTAATTTTTCCGATTATAATAAACCGGTTGTAATTTCAACCCCTAATGAAAAAGATGTTGAAAAACATAGTTTTGAGAGTTTAGTAATTAATTTTATCACGAACGGAGCTATTAATACTCAAACCAAAAACCAAAATTCGTCGGCATCGAGGGATGCTACTAGAAAAACTGACTTAGCCTCAATTTCCGCAGCTTTAAAATTATATCATCAGGATAATGGTCAGTATCCGATTGCTGCGACCAATGAGCGAACAGATAGCGCCAACAGTGTTTTGGCTTCGGCTTTGGTTGATAAATACTTAAGCTCGATACCGAAAGATCCACAAACGCCCGACCATTATTATGGATATAAATCTGATGGGGAGAGTTTCCAATTAAGCTGTATTTTGGAAAATACTTCAGATTCTGCCGGTAAAAAAGTTGGGAATTTATTCTTATATATAATGACCAAATAATATTGAAATAATTTTATGAATTAGCAGGAGGAAAAATGATTGCTTTATGGGTGATTTTGGGGGTAGTTTTAGTTTTGGTCGTTTGGGTAATTGCAATTTTTAATGGTTTAGTAGTTTTGAAAAACAGGACAAAAGAAGCTTGGTCTGATATTGATGTGCAGCTCAAAAGACGCTATGACCTAATTCCAAATTTGGTTGAATCAGTCAAAGGCTATGCAAAACATGAAAAAGAGCTATTTGAAAAAGTTACCAAAGCTCGCGCTGAGGCAATGTCAGCTGAGGGACCAGCCGAACAAGCGCAAGCTGAAAACGCTCTTTCAAAAACCTTAAAGAGTATTTTTGCCGTAGCTGAAAATTATCCGCAACTTCGAGCCTCAGAAAATTTCCAAAAATTGCAAGATGAGCTAACTGATACTGAGAATAAGATAGAAGCGGCTCGCAGATTTTACAACGCGAATGTTAGAGATCTGAACATCAAAATCGAAAAATTTCCAGACAATGCGGTGGCTGGTATGTTTGGCTACAAGCAAATGGAGCTTTTTGAATTAGAAGAACCAGCCGCGCGAGAATCAGTTAAAGTCAAATTTTAATTACTATGTATCAACAAATCGATTCTAATAAACGAAGAACTGTCTTATTGATGGGACTATTCCTAATTTTTATAATTGGGATTGGTTTTGTATTTGCTCAGATATATAATAATTATTTTATTTTAGTGGCAGCAGTTTTATTCTCGTTATTTCAGACTTTAATTTCTTATTATTATTCCGACCGAATCACTTTAGCCATTTCTCGAGCAAAACCAGTTTCCAGAACAGAGCCATTTTTAGAATTGCATCGTTTAGTAGAAAATTTAGCGATTACTGCCGGTTTGCCAAAGCCCAAAATTTATCTAATTTCCGATTCGGCGCCAAATGCCTTTGCCACCGGTCGCGATCCCAAACGCGCGGCGATAGCAGTCACGACTGGGTTATTAGGCAAGTTAAATAAAAATGAACTTGAAGGTGTGATTGCACATGAATTATCGCATGTGGGAAATTATGATATTCGGCTGATGACAATCGTGGTGGTTTTGGTGGGCGTGGTGGCTTTATTGTCGGATTGGTTTTTGAGGTGGAGTTGGTGGGGAGGTGGACGCCGCAATAATAATGAGGGAGGGCAAATTGGGGCAATTTTACTTTTAATTGGAATTATTTTAGCCATTGTGGCGCCAATTGCCGCCACTTTGATTCAATTGGCAATTTCCAGGAAAAGGGAATTTTTAGCTGATGCCTCGGGCGTATTATTAACGCGATATCCGGAAGGATTAGCCGAGGCTTTGGAAAAAATATCAAAAGATCCCGAGCCATTAGAAGTGGCAAACCGCGCCACAGCGCATTTATATTTTGCCAATCCCCTTAAAAATAAAAAGGTATCGAGCCTATTTTCGACGCATCCACCCGTGGAGGAACGGATTAGGGCTTTGCGAAAAATGCTTTAATCTTTTATAATATAATTAGATTAATCTTTATCGAGGAAGAATGAAAAAGAGGGGTTTTACTTTAATTGAACTTTTGGTGGTAATCGCCGTAATTGGGATCATTGCAATAATAGTTTTGGCGAGTCTGGGGAGTGCGCGAAAAAAAGCTCGTGATGCCGTTAGATTAACTGATATGCGCACAATTCAGACCGCATTAGAATTATATTTTGAAACATTTGGGCAATATCCGATCTATGACAATACGGGATGTGCTGGTTGGGATACTGGAAACCAGCTTTACCCCTTATTGCAAGATAAATTAACCCAAATCGATTCTCACCCTCTGCCAGTAGATCCGACGGGAAAAGTGGCTTGTTCTGGTTATTATTATTACCGATATCCAGCTGGTCAGATGAGCTGTCCGGCTAACAAAGGTGCTTTTTATGTTTTAGGCATTAAAGACATGGAATCATCTGGCAATCCGCACCCCTCGAATCCTGGTTTTAAATGCGGAATCCGTAATTGGCAAAATGAAATGGAGTATTTTGAATGGGTGACTGGTAAATTTTCCGCAGATCATTAATTTATTTCGTAGAGGCTATTAAATCTGTTTAGTTTTAGGCAGATTTTTTTATTTGAAAGACTTGATTTTTATTATCAAATGCACTATTATTATATTAATTCAAGTTGAGATCCAAATCGTGTCCAGGTAATCTTGTTTCGGAAAGAAAACGCTAAATATTACATCTCTGATTTAAATGAGTTATTCTTGCGTGCGGCTTATGTTTCAGTTTTATGCTAAATCTTGTTGTTTTTTCACGTTTGTTAATAGCCTCGACGGATAAAATCAATCAAGCATCGTACTGAAGGAGGCACGAGGAGATGTATCCAATCCCCAACGAAGACCAGAAATGGTTGATGAAACACGGTAGGCAAGACGAGCAAGGCAATTGGTGGTGCAAGCAAACAGGCGCCCTCATACAAATGGTTATAATTAATCGCTCAATTTGGATTCAGCCCTTTATGGGCGGAGGCGGTGACGTTAGACGCGTTGGGCATCTTTGTTGCGAGAGATGCAATCCCAATCGTATTTTTCCACAAAATGGAACCCCGATTTATGAAGACGATCTTTATGACCCCGAACAACAGATTCTTGAGACGCCACCCACTGTAGTAGTATCCTAATTCATAGATTTTAAACTTTCCAAATTTGGGCAACTTTTCAATAAATTAAGAAAGGTTGCCTTTTTTTCTTGTTTTTTGAGTCAAAAATCAATATAATGAAAGAAATAAATAGTAAACAGTTAGCAGTAAACAATGGATAAACCACAAGCTAAAATTAGAATTGAAAAACTCAAAGAACTCATTGAAAAATATCGATATTCTTATCATGTTAAGGATAAGTCTTTGGTTTCTGATGCGGTTAATGATTCTTTAAAGCATGAACTTCAGGAGTTAGAAGACAAATTTCCAGATTTAGTGACTCCAGATAGTCCAACTCAGCGCGTTGGCGGAAAAGCTTTGGCGAAATTTGCAAAAATAACTCATTCTCAACCAATGCTTTCTTTAATTGATGCTTTTTCAGAGGAAGAATTAAAAGCTTGGGAAGTGAGAATTTCTAAATTAATCCCCGGACAAAAATTAGATTATTTTGCCGAATTAAAAATGGATGGTTTGGCGATTTCTTTAATTTATAAAAATGGTATTTTTGTACGAGGTGCGACTCGTGGTGATGGTAAAACTGGCGAAGACGTCACTCAAAATTTAAAAACTATCGAGGCGATTCCTTTAAAATTAAATCGTCCTAAGAGCAAAATCTTTCCCAAAAATTTAGTTGATAAAATATTTTCCGGTGAACTTGAAGTTCGAGGCGAGGTATTTTTAAATCTAAAGGATTTTAAAGCTTTAAACGCCGAACGGAAAAAGAGCGGTCAGTTGGAATTCGCAAATCCTCGAAATATTGCCGCCGGGTCTGTGCGGCAACTTGATCCCAAAATTACGGCTTCGCGGAAATTAGATTGTTATATTTATAGTATTGTGACTGATTTAGATTTAAAAACTCATGAATTAGAACATTTGCTGGCTCATGAATTAGGCTTAAAAATTAATCCTGGTAGCCAAAAATGTGAAAATTTAAAAGCGGTGCAAGAATATTTTCAAGATTGGGAGAAAAAACGGGCAAAATTACCATACCAAATAGATGGGGTGGTGATAACGGTTAATGAAAAAAAGTTATGGTCGAAATTGGGGGTGGTTGGAAAGGCGCCTAGATTTATGATTGCTTATAAATGGTCACCGGAAGAAGTGACGACCATTATTGAAGATATTTATGTTCAAGTTGGTCGTATGGGGACTTTAACGCCAGTAGCGGTTTTAAAACCAGTGGTAGTGGCAGGGTCAACAGTGTCGCGAGCCACCTTGCATAATGAGGATGAAATTAGGAAAAAAGAAATCAAAATTGGTGATACGGTGGTGGTTCATAAAGCTGGAGATGTCATTCCGGAAGTGGAAAAAGTGGTCAAAGAATTGAGGACTGGCAAAGAGAAAGAATTTAAATTTCCCAAAACTTGTCCACAATGTGGTGGTCCGGTGGCGCGCGAAAAAGGCAAAGCTGCATATAAGTGTTTGAATAAAAAATGTTTTATGATCCAACGACGGGCATTAGGTCATTTTGTCTCTCGTGCCGCTTTTGATATTGCCGGAATTGGTCCTAAAATTATTAATAAATTTATTGACGAAGGTCTAATTCGCGATGCGGCGGATTTATTTGGACTAAAAGAAGGCGATGTAGCAAATCTGGAAAGATTTGCCGAAAAATCAGCTCAAAATATTATTGAATCAATCCAGGATCATAAAAAAATTTCATTGGCGAGGTTTATTTATGCTTTGGGAATTCCCAATGTGGGCGAAGAGACTGCCATCGATTTGGCGGGGCAATTTGGTTCGATTGAAAAAATTAAAAAGGCGAGTTTGGAAGAAATTGATATAATTCGAGATATTGGTCCGGTGGTAACAAAATCCATATTTGACTGGTTTCAAGATAGAGAGAATTTGAAATTTATTGAGAAATTATTAAAATCTGGTGTTAAAATAAAATCTCCCCACTTCGCCAAGGCTTCGCGGGGCAAGCAAAAATTAGCCGGCAAATCATTCGTTTTTACAGGAGGTTTAGAAACCTTGACTCGCGACGAAGCTAAAGAAAAAGCTCGAGAATTGGGTGCGGATATTTCTGAATCAGTTTCGAAACAAACTTCATTTGTAATCGCAGGTGCAGATCCTGGCTCGAAATATGATAAAGCGAAGCGGCTAAATATCAAAATTCTAAACGAGAAAGAATTTCTGAAATTAATAAAATAAAAAAAGAGAGGCGGTCCTCGGAAAATTAATTTGATAACTTGGTGAGGATTCACCTCTTTTTGAATTTTTATTAAGAAATAGAATATCGTTTCAACCAATTTCTGGCTCGAATGGCAGCTTCGGGAATTGCGCCCTCGCTTATTACTAAAACTTCAATTTTGGCATGGACTCTGGCGAGCATATTATACATTTTTTTAGGTTGATTAGCCTTAGCGAATTTTAGGGCTTGAGTTAGTCTTTTAACTTGAGGAGATCGGGCGCGAGCGTAATAAGGTTCAACAGTAAAGACCTTTTGAATTCTTGGGTACAAGTTTTCAATATCACGGGCAATAGCGAGTAGAACTTTGGGTTCTACAGGTTTTCCTTGAATGGCATATGGTTCTAATCTTGTAAGCAAATTTGGAATACTATTAAAGTAAATAAGATTTGCACCCTGATTAATTTTGCGTGCCATATGATAAATTGCCAAGCCGATATTGGTAATACCCCTCATTTGCTGTAACTTTTCCTGCCGAAACATCCCTAAAACACCAATCGCTTGCCCAATAGCAATAATTCTATCTTTGCCGTTAGCGGCACGCTCAACTTTTCTTAAAGCATCTATTAAAGTTGGTTGGCGGGTTTGACTTAAGGCGGTTAGAGTTTGAAACAAAAGCTGATTTGCCGCAATGGTTTTTGGTGAATCTGGTTTTAAGGTTTGCGAGAGATTTGAAAGTGCTCTGATTAAATCTTCGATCCAAACTTTCGCTCGAGTATATTCTCCTAGACCTGCCGGATAATTTTCGCGACCGACTTTTCCTACCAACGAGTGGCTAATATGATATAGGTATTGACGAGCCGCCGAGACAATATCTGAATTTCGCCGAATAGTTATAACATACAATCCGCCGCTTCTGGAAGGGATTGAAATTTCTCGTTCTTCTGGCGGTTTGGCAATTTCTTTTAATTCCCAAGCAGATAAGCGTCGCGATTGGGCGATTAGCAACATACCAGGTTTGGCAATCCAAATTCCAGACTTAATTAAACCATTTCGGCCTCGCCATCTGACTTTAATCCGACATGGGTGTCTGACTTCGAGAAGATGGTTAAAGCTGGTTTGTCTAAATAAAAATGGTAGTTCAATCGGATAATCGCCATGCCAAATAAAAGGTTCAATTTCTTCAAGGTATGGAGCTCTCACATATGGCAACTTAGCCACCTCCGTTTCGGAATCTTTAATATTTTATCATTTCGTATGTTTTTGTCAATCTTTATAATAAAAAAACGCCTAAACGTTATAAATTTTGAAAAACGCTGAGGCGTAAAAATTGTGGAAATAAATTTAACTATAATCTTTGGTATATAAAAGTGGTTGTGGCTTGCACATCGGACATTCGGATTTATGAAATGTGATGTTAGGAAGCGAAAGAAGAGCCCGGAAACAAAAATCTTTATTAATTTTTTGCGGGGATAACCCACTATCAGCAGTTTGGTTTTCGACATATTCTGGCGTGGTAACAAATGTGGCAATTCCGACTAAATTCTCGTGACGGAGACCATTATTAAGTATTCCCTTGATGGTACCATGTGCATAGGCAGAGTCTAAAATAACATTAGTGGCTACCAATGCTTTTTCATTGCCCGAAATAAGGTCTCCAGCTCTCATTTCCTTAAAAAATCCGTTATTGTCTATATCGGTTAACACTAAACGTGCGCCAAGTTCCATTGCCAGAGAAGTCCCAAAGAAGACATCAAACGCATAATTAGCAGCTACTACTACATTGACTTTTTGATTAGCAAAAGCATCAGCTAAAACCTTGACAATTCTATTACCTGGTTTGGGATCCAAAAGTACGCGACTCATTTGAGGCCAAACCAATGAATGGGCAAAAGTGTGGAGAACTTCCCAGTGCCCGGCCAACAGAACTCGATATCTAGCAAGGATATCAATGAGCGAATCGGGAGTTAATTCCGGAGAGGAAAAATGAAAATTCGCCTCACCCAAAAGCTGTTCGATTTCTTCTTTTGTCAGTGGTCGAGGTTCAATGACTTTGCCGTCCGTGCTTGCCATCAGTTGCATCTGGTCATTCCTCCTCGTTGGTGGACTTAAAATTATTATATCAAAAAATTTATTTTTGTCAATCAAATTTGAACTTAAAGGAGTTTTTTGCTATTTCGGCAATAAAAAAACGCCTGAGCGTGATAAGTTTGTTAAAACGCTGAGGCGTAAAATAATATTAAGCAAGATGAAAATTAATGATAGTCTGATGCATTCAATAATGATTTGGGGCGGCGGCGTATCAATTTGTCGAAAAATGATCGAGATTGGCATCGTTGGCAATATCTAACTGGACGAACATGGCTATTTTTAATAATCACCAGAGAGTAAGGGAATAAATCATCAAGGGTTGCAGCTTCAATCGCTTCGATTGTCTCACGGGTTGTTATAAATAATGCAATACCCTTAATATTTTTTCTGTTGGCGCCGTTTTCGACAATTCCTTGAATGATACTTATCATTGTCGTAGGGTCAAAAAGGACATTTTGGAAAATTAGAATTTTTTCATTTTCTTCAAAAGTATTAGGCCCTCTCATGGCTTTAAATAATCCATTTTCTTGATTCATTTCCACAATCACCAGCCGGGAATTGGAATTGGTAAAATTCATTACTAGCGGTACTCCAAATAAGACACTGGTGTTATTTGGAACTACAATCGTATTAATGTCAAGAGGTTCCAGGGCTTTTGAATAATTTCGAGCCGTAATATTAGTTGGTTCGGGATCGCAAAGCATATTTGCCATGGCAAACCAAACATCGGAATGTATCCTGCCTCCGGGAATCTCCCAGTGTCCGCCTAACGCAACTTGATATTCTGAAAAAACATTGTCCAAATAGTACGGCATTTCGAAATTTTTAGAAAAAGGATTAGGAAAGTTATTGTCAACCAATAACTTAATTTCGGGGACGCTTAATGTCTTAGGTTCGGGACGCACCGTGGTATTGCCCATTCATCATTCCTCCTTGTGGTGGACTTGAAATCATTATAACTTATAATTATTTTTTGTCAATCAGATTTGAACTTAGAGGAAATTTTTGCTAAACTTTAAAATAGAAGTAAATAAAGGAGTTTGATGGTAAGAATTTCAAAAAAGGAAATTGAACATATTGCCGAATTAGCACGGTTGGGGATCACAGAGAAAGAAAAATCTGAATTTTCAGAACAATTGTCTGAAGTTTTGTCGTATGTAGAATTGTTAAATCAAATTGACACTAAGGATGTTGAACCAACTGCGCAGGTGACAGGGTTGAAAAATGTTTTTCGAGACGACAATCCAGAAGCTCAAACACAACATCGGGCGAGCAAAAAAGAATTATTACAAAATGCACCACAAATTAAAGACGATTATTTTAAGGTGCCAATAGTTTTAGATCAGCAATAAATTTCAGCTAATATTCAGGATTAAAAAATAAAATAGTTTTGGATTTACTTTTTTTGAGGAAAAATGGATTTAAATAAATTAACAGTTGTTGAAGCTGCCGAAAAATTAAAGAAAAAAGAAATCACTTCTTTGGAATTAACTCATGATTGTTTTTCAGAAATCAAAAAACAAAATCCAAAAATTAACGCCTTTATTACTTTGAATGAGCAGACTGCAATTAAGCTTGCTGAAAAATCAGACGTCAGGCGAGCTAAAAATAAAACCTTAAGCCAAATTGACGGGATTCCAATTGCGATTAAAGATAATTTTTCAACCAAGGGTTTAAAAACGACCGCCGGTTCAAAGATTTTAGAAAATTATATACCAGCTTTTGAATCAATGGTGACTCAAAAATTGCTAAATGCCGGGGCGGTAATTTTGGGCAAAACTAATTTGGATGAATTTGGAATGGGTTCTTCGACGGAAAATTCAGCCTTTGGAGTAACCAAAAATCCCCATAACCCAGAAAGAGTTGCAGGTGGTTCTTCGGGCGGATCAGCAGCGGCTGTAGCTGCAAATATGTCGATCGCGGCCATTGGTACCGATACTGGTGGATCAATTAGGCAGCCAGCTTCGTTTTGTGGGGTATTTGGGATTAAACCGACTTATGGTCGAGTTTCTCGATATGGCATTTTAGCTTATGCTTCAAGTTTGGATCAAGCTGGTCCAATTACCAAAACCCCTCAAGATGCTAAAATTATTTTAGAGATTATTGCCGGTCTCGATCCGCATGATTCGACAACCATAAAAACCAATACGAATTCGTCAGCTGACGGACAATCTCAAATCTCAAGTCTCAAATCTCATGACTTAACAATTGGTGTTCCGGATGAATTTTTCAGTGAAGGTTTGGACGTCAAAGTCAAAGAAATAATTGAAAAGGCAATTAATCATTTATTAAAACAGGGTGCGAAAATTTCGAAAATTAGTTTGCCAACATTAAAATACGCACTACCTTCATATTATATTATTGCTTTAGCTGAGGCTTCTTCGGATTTGGCCAGATATGATGGCATAAAATATGGAAGCTCAAAATCCTCTGCCAAAGATTTGATTAGCGGATATTTAGAAACGAGACAGGAGGGATTTGGTACAGAAGTAAAAAGGCGAATAATGCTAGGTACTTATACTTTATCGGCGGGTTATTATGATGCATATTATAAAAAGGCTCAGCAGGTAAGAACCTTAATTTCAAAAGATTTTGCAAAAGTATTTCAAAAAGTTGATTTAATAGTTGGGCCAGTTTCCCCTACCCCAGCCTTTAAAATTGGTGAAAAAATTTCAGATCCTTTGAAAATGTATTTATCGGATATTTATACGATTTCGGCAAATTTAGCCGGCTTGCCAGCCGCTTCAATCCCAGCCGGTTTTATTGGTAAATTACCGGTCGGTTTGCAAGTGATTGCGCCACGACTTGAAGAAGAGAGGATTTTCCAAATAGCTAAGGAGCAAAATGGAATTTAAACCGACAATTGGTTTAGAAATTCATGTTGAACTAAAAACTCGATCTAAGATGTTTTGTGATTGTAAAAATGAACCAGAAATTATCGAGCCGAATATTAATATTTGTCCGGTTTGTTTGGGTATGCCAGGTACCTTGCCCACGGCAAATAAAACCGCCATTGATTGGACTTTAAAAACTGGTTTAGCTTTAAATTGCGAAATTCAAAAAAACAGCAAATTTGATCGTAAGAATTATTTTTATCCAGATTTACCAAAAGGATACCAGATTTCTCAATATGATATGCCTTTTTGTAAAAATGGATATTTAAAAATTTCAGGACGCAAAATTAGAACCAGGCGGGTCCACTTGGAAGAAGATACCGCGAAGTTATTTCATATTGATACAGGTCCACTCGGTGTAAGTTCGCTTGGAAGTACGCCATTGGGAGTTGGAGAAGTTTATTCCTTAATTGACTATAATCGCGCGGGCGTGCCTTTAATGGAAATTGTGACTGAACCCGATCTTCTATCGGCCAAAGAAGCTCGCGAGTTTGCACAAAAACTGCGTTTAGTTTTAAGATATCTTTCAGTTTCAAATGCGAATATGGAAAAAGGCCAAATGCGAGTAGAAGCTAATATTTCCCTTTCAAATCAAAATAAATTGGGTACCAAAGTTGAAATTAAGAATTTGAATTCATTTAAATCTGTCGAAAAAGCGGTCAATTTTGAAATTCAAAGGCAGACAGAATTATTAGAAAGTGGTGAAAAAATTATTCACGAAACGCGCGGTTGGCATGATCAAAAACAAATAACATTTTCTCAGCGAAGCAAAGAAACCGCGCCAGATTATCGATATTTTCCCGAACCGGATTTGCCAACTTTTGAATTTAACCAACAAATAATTTCAGATATTAAGGCTGATTTGCCTGAATTGCCAGATGATAAAAGTGTTCGTTTTCGAAAAGATTACCAGCTTTCTAAAGATGACATCGGGGTATTAATATCGAATTTGGCCTTAGCTAATTATTTTGAAGAAGTCTGTTTAAGCAAAGTTAATCCGCAAAAAGTGGCAAACTGGTTAATAACTGAGTTATTGGCAAAAATGAAGGTAGAATCGGTGAGTTTTTCTGAAATTAAAATTAAGCCTCATGATTTGGCAAATTTAGTTATGATGATTGAAAAAGGCGAATTAACCGGCAAAATTGCCAAAGATATTTTTAAGACAATGTTTGAATCTGGCGAAAATCCGACCCAAATTATGGCTGATTCAAAGATTGAATTAGTTTCTGGGGAAAATGAACTTAAAACTATAAGCCTGAAGATAATTAAAAAAAATCCTCAGCTGGTCAAGGATTATCAGGATGGCAAAAAACAAGTTATACAATTTTTTATAGGTCAAATTATGAAAGAAACTCGCGGCATGGCGGATCCGGAAAAAGCAAAATCAGTTTTACAAAAGGAATTATTAAAATGAGAAGATTTTCAAAATCAGCTCGAAAAATTCGCAATGAATTTATTAAAACCTTAGTTGTGATGATTGGTTCAGCTTTTGCCTTGGTGGCAGCTTTGGCTTGGAATACGGCAATTACGGAAATTATTAAAAAATATTTACAGCCCGGTAAGACTGTTTCGTCTTGGATAATTTATGCTTTGATTGTAACCTTTTTTGCCGCTTTAGTAGGTTTATATTTGGGGTATTTATCGGGAAAAGTTCGTGAAGATGAGGACAAAATCGAAGAATCCGAAGAGCATGATGAAGAAGCTGGTTATGATAAAAAACATCATTAATATATAAGGAGGCGACATGGCACCGCGAAAATTTTTATTTGAAGATAAGGCTTTTGGTTCAAAGCCGCAACGTTATAAAAAAGGTTCAAAATTCAGTTGTGGCATGCTCGCCTTTATTATAATCTCGAGTTTAATTTTTGGATTTTTAGGCGGTGCTGGTGCCATTTATGCCCTATCTGGAAATAAGAATTTTTCTAATTCCAGTTTAGGTTTGGATTTGGCGAAAAAAACTTATAAAGTTACGGAAGAGTCAGTAATTATTTCAGCCTCAAAAAAAGTTAGCCCGTCAGTGGTATCAATTGCGGTGATTTCAAATATTACTGATATTTTTGGTCGGAATGCCACCCAGAATTCCCAAGGATCAGGTTTTATTATCACCTCGGATGGTTTGATAATGACTAATAAACATGTTGCTTCAGATTTAAAAGCGCAATACACAGTTTTAACTCCTGACGGTTCAGCTTATAAAGCACAAGTGATGGCGCAAGATCCCTTGAATGATTTGGCGATTTTAAAAATTAATGCTTCCAATTTAACCCCGGTTAATATTGGGGCTTCTGATGATTTGCAGGTTGGCCAAAAAGTGATCGCGGTTGGAAATGCTTTGGGTTTTCAAAATACGGTGACTTCCGGTATTATTTCTGCCAAAGGTCGCACCATCCAAGCTTCAGATACCGCAGGTTCAACCCAGGAAGAGTTATCCGGTTTATTGCAGACTGACGCCGCCATTAATTCTGGAAATTCTGGCGGTCCCTTGACAAATATTGATGGTCAGGTAATTGGTATTAACACTGCGGTCGCTAATAAAGGTTCAGCTGAAGGAATTGGTTTTGCAATTCCAGTCAACGTTGCGAGATCGGCAATTGAAAGTTATCGTCGAAATGGGAAAATTATTAGGCCATTTATTGGGATTAGATATTATTCGATTACGAAGCAATATGCAGCTGAAAATAAATTGCCGGTTGAAAATGGCGCTTTAATTACTTCAGGCCAAGTTGGTGTACCCGCAATTGTTGTGGGTAGCCCCGCTGCCAAAGCAGGTTTGCAAGAAAATGATATTATTACCGCAATTAATAATGAAGAAGTGAATCAAGACCATGCCCTGTCATTATTAATTCAGCAATATCAACCTGGCGATCAAATTCAAATCACATATTTGAGAGATGGCAAAGAAAACAAAATCAAACTAAAATTAGTTGAATATAAATAGTTTGAAATTTAAATTTTTTTGAACTCAAAATTAACTAGAAATTTTTATGATACGATCTATATGCGAGAGATCTCTTATAATTTCAATTTTATAATTTGCGAGCGTTTTTTTGATAATTTTTTTAAGTTGATTCGTTTGGTTAGGATCAATCTCAATTAAGATAACCGCGTTTTTCCCTAAATGAGTTTTGATTTGTTTAAAAAATCTTTGATAAATTTTAAGACCATTTTTGCCACCGGCTAAGGCTAATTTTGGCTCTTTTTTTAAATCTTGAGTTATTTGATGGGGTGATAAATATGGTAAATTTGCTAAAATTAAATTAAATTTTAAGTTTTTGGGAAAATTAGAAAATAAATCAGATTTTAAAAAATTAATCTTTTTTGCAACTTGATGTTTTTGGGCGTTTAGTCGGGCAATTTTTAGGGCTTTCTGGGAAATGTCTGAAGCGAAAATTTTTATTTGTTTCCGCCGAGAGGCGAAAGAGAGCTTTTTGGCAATAGTAACACTGATACAACCAGAGCCGGTGCCGATATCAGCAATAAAATAGGTTCTAGGCTCTAGTTTATAGCTTTTAGAAATTTCTTGTAGGGTAGTTTCGATTAAAATTTCGGTTTCAGGTCGAGGAATTAAGACATTTTTATTAACCTTAAAATTTAAACCATAAAATTCTTTTTTGCCAATTATATAAGCTACAGGTTCTAATTTTGCACGTCGCAAAATCAGTTGTTTAAATTGGCGAGATTTGAGAGGGGAGATTTGAGCTTCCGGATTTGCATAAAGCCATTCTCGATTTTTTCCCAAAACAAATGCCAAAATCACTTCGGCATCTAAGCGTGCAGATTTAATCTTTTTATCAGATAATAATTTTTCTGTTTGAATGAGAGTTTTTTGAATATTCATCTTCTTGATAATTATTACTTTTTAAATTATAATATAAATCAGCAAATTAACAATTTATAAACTCAGGTAACTGTTCAAGGAGGGATGTCGAGATGAAACAATGGTTCTGGGATCCGTGGGGGCCAGGCGATACCTTTAAAAGACTTCAAGTTGCCTATAACAAAACTCAGATATTCTGGAAAACGGGCATGATATTATTTGCAAGTTCGTTGTTAATTGGGATGTTAGAAAATGTTTTGCTTGTTCCATATTTTGCACCGCAGACTGTTCAAATAATCTCTGGAATGCTTGGGCTTATTACTGGATTTAGCTTGTTTATTTATGTTATCTTCATTCCTTTTTCATATTGGTATGTGATTGAATTTATGGATCTAAAGAAGAGGAGCTGATGGCAAGATGGAACTGCTGGTTACGGGTTCAAAGCCGAGAACGGGCTTTAATTTTGGAATTCTTTGGGACGCAATATTATCTGGTATAATTATAGGGATGGTTGGCCAAGTTATATGGGGCGTAGCCAATAGTATGATGCTACCTCCTCCTGCAAATGATATAGTTGGTAATTTAATGTATGCACCTTGGATTTTTGTCGGATCGCTTTTGGCTTTGTTGGCAATTTTTATCTCAATCTTATACCTTTGTGATCTCTACAAGATTTTTCGTTTTGTTATTGCCAACTTGGGCATTATCGATGGTTTTATGGAATCAGAAAGATTAATTCGGAGAGAAATGGTATAGCTTATGTCCGGTTTCAACAAGAACAAGAGCAACTGCAAGAGGAGGCATCATAATGGGAATAGATATCGCTAAGGCTGTAATTGCAGTGTTTGTTGGTTTGGGCTTAGGAGTAGGATCAATTTTAGGTTTAGTGGTTCGTTTTGGGTCATATCAGGTGAAATTAAGGACAAATGAAGCTACCCGAGGATGCATTTTAGCCAGAATGTACGCCCATCCAGATAAAGGTATCCTTCTATCATTATCACGAGTATTTTTAGCTATTTTTGTAACATCAGCAATAATCCTTTTCTGCCTTTGTCGCTTTTACCCATAAATTCTGAGGTGGTCAAACCTTAAAGACAAATCAGGCCACCTCTTTTTTTATTGCATCGCTTGCAAGGCGCAGCCGCAGCCCCGAAGGGGTAGCACAAGCACGCAACAAGGTTCTTGAGCAAAGCGAGAGGTTCTTATCAGCTCGATGCTAATAATCCCGCATTCCAAGCGTTATGACAGGAAAATCTGTGGGACATTGTCGCCTCGTCGGCGACAATCTTCTGGCGGAGTCCAATTAGGACGGTTCTATTATTTGAGTGCGAGCAATTTATTAATAAGTATATCTAAATCCCCATTCAGGATTCTTTCAATGTTTTTGACGGAAAAGCCACCGCGATGATCGGTAATACGATCTTGAGGGAAATTATAGGTGCGAATTTTTTCTGATCTGTCGGCTCGGCCGACTTGCGATTTTCTTTCCTCGGCCATTTTGCCTTGTTCTTTTTCGAACTGTAAGTCAAGTAGTTTCGCCCGTAAGATTTTAAAGGCTTTTTCCTTGTTCTTCATTTGTGAACGTTCATCTTGACAAGAAACAACAGTGCCAGTCGGCAAATGTGTCAGGCGAACTGCAGAATCAGTGGTGTTAACACCTTGTCCGCCAGGGCCTGAGGAGCGGAAAGTGTCAATTTTAATTTCTGCGGGATTGATTTTTACTTCAGTTTCAGTCGCCTCAGGCAAGATGGCGACGGTGGCGGTTGAAGTATGGATTCGGCCGGACTTTTCGGTTTTGGGAACTCGTTGGACTCGGTGGACACCAGATTCAAATTTTAAAAATCTAAAAACTTCGTGTCCGGAAATTAAGCAAGTGACGTCTTTAATACCATCCAAAGTTGTTTTTTGGCTGTTTAAAATTTCTACTCGCCAGCCTTTTTTCTCGGCAAATTTTAAATACATTTTTAGCAAATCTGCGGCAAATAATTCGGCTTCATCACCGCCAGTGCCGGGCCGGATTTCCAAAATGACATTTTTATTTTCTTGTGCCGCTTCAGGTGAAAGGGCGATTTTGACAAATTTTTCTAAATTTTCTTTTTCAATTTTAAGCCTGGTCAAATCTTCTTCTATTAATTTTTTTAGTTCCGGTTCATCTTCATTTTTAACTAATTCTTCATTTTCTAAAATTTCTTTTTTAATTTTTTCTAATTTGTCAAAATCCAAAATAATCCGTTCTAATTCGGCTTTTTTGCGAGAGAGTTCTTGAAGCTTGGGAATATTGGTAGTGTTTTTTGGATTCGAAATTTGAAGAGTAATTTCAGCATACTCTTTTTTGATTTTATCAATTTGATCTTGCATTTTATTTGGCTTTCGTTTTGGATTTCTTTTTAGCGAGGGCTTTTTTGTATTCTTCAGCCTTTTTAATTCGAGCTTGGAATTTATCAACACGGCGGGCAGTATCGATGAATTTATGCTTTCCGGAATATAAAGGATGACAAGCAGAACAAATTTCTACCGAAATTTCAGGTTCGGTTGAGCCAATTTCAAAAGCATTGCCGCAGGCGCAAGTCACCTTAGCATTGGGATAGTATTTTGGATGAATGTCTTTTTTCATAATTTCTCCTAAAATAATTGACAAAATAATTATATCAGAAATCATTTAAAATTAAAAGAGATTATTTTAATTGTTAATTCTTGCATTCGTGAATAATTTCTGGTATTATTGAATTAGAAAAAAGTCCAAAGTCAAATTTTGCGATTGTTGGTGCCTATTTTTTTATTTTTATTTATATTTTTTATAATCTGCTTTGTAGAAACGAAGCTTAGGGAAGGATTAGAAAATGTCAAAAGAATTACCGAGTTTGGAAGAAATGCTTAAAAACGGCGTCCACTTTGGCCATATCAAAGAAAAATGGCATCCTAAAATGAAGCCGTATGTTTTTGCAATTAAAAATGGGGTTTGGGTGATAGATTTAGAAAAAACCCAATCAAACCTCAAAAGAGCCATAGATTTTATGGAACAATTGCTCAAAGAGGGTAAAACCATTTTATTTGTGGGTACTAAGAGGCAAATTCGAGAATCGGTCAAAAAAATTGCCGAAGAATTAAAAATGCCATATGTTGATTTTCGTTGGTTGGGTGGCACTTTGACTAATTTTGATACGGTTCGAAAAGCCTTAAAAAAGATGCGCGATTCGGAAATGCAGCTTGAAAATCCTGAATTTATGGGTAAAATGACCAAAAAAGAGCAAAAAAATTTCCAAGTTAATTTAGAAAAAATGCAAAGATCAATGGGAGGGATGAGAGATTTAAATAAATTACCCGAGGCAATGTTTATTATTGACACGGTTGAAGAAAAAGTCGCGGTTGATGAAGCTAATCGGTTAAAAATTCCTTTAATCGCCATTGTTGATACAAATTCTGATCCTTCGAAAATTAATTATCCAATTCCGGCTAATGATGATTCAAGGCTGGGAGTGGAATTGATTTTAAATACTATTTCTGAAAATTTAGCTCAAGTGAAAAATGTTGTCAAAGCTGAAAATGTCAAAACCGAAATCGCTAAAACTGAAATCAAAAAACTAAAAGTAGCAAAAATCGAAAAATAATTTGTACTCAAATAGAATTGATAAGTAAAAAGGAGAGTTTATGAAAATTTCATTAGATCAAATAAAACAATTAAGAGATAAAACCAGATGTTCAATCGCGGATTGCAAAGAAGCCTTAGAGCAAGCTGGCGGCGACATGGATCGCGCTTTAAAATTAATGGTGGAAAAAGGGGCTAAAATTTTAGACAAAAAGAGCCATCGTCAAACCAAAAATGGTTTAGTCGCCTCGTATATTCACTCTGACAAAAAAATTGGCGTCTTACTGGAATTAGTTTGTGAAACTGATTTCGCGGCGAAAACCGATGATTTTCAAAATCTTGGCCGCGAGTTAACGATGCAAATTGCAGCCACAGATCCGGCTGATGTAAAAACTTTATTAACACAACCATTTATTAAAGATGAATCTGCAGAAGTTTCCGATTTGGTCAAGGAAGCGGCGACAAAAATTCGTGAAAATATTAAAATAAATCGTTTTTGCCGATATCAAATATAAAATTAGAGTTCATTTTTCAAGGAGGTCCCAATGTTTCAAGACATTTTGAAGAATGCTCAGCCTCAGATGGAAAAAATCGTTCAAAATTTAACTGACGAATTTAGAACTTTGCACACCGGCAAAGCCACCGCAGGGTTAGTGGAAGATATATTAGTTGATTATTATGGCACAAAAACACCCCTGAAACAGATGGCGCAAATTGCCGTGCCGCAGCCAAATCAAATTGTCATTATTCCTTGGGATAAAGCTGCTTTAGGTGATATTACAAATTCGATTCAAAATTCGGAATTGAGCTTAAATCCTATTAAAGAAGCTAACCAAGTAAGATTAGTATTGCCTCCTTTGTCAGAAGAACGGCGTCGTGAGCTGACCAAGGCAGTTAAAACTAAAGCCGAAACTGCGAAAGTGGCAGTTCGAAATATGAGACGTGGGGCGTGGGATGAAATTCAAAAATTAGAGAAATCTGGAAAGATTACCGAAGATGATAAATACGATGGCCAAGAAGAACTCAATAAAATTATTAAAGAAATAGATGATAAAATTGATCAAGCGATGTCTAAAAAAGAATCTGAAATTATGAAGGTTTAGTTTAATTTAAAATTTTAAGGATTAAAAAATGTTTCTAACGATCGTGATATTTGTTTTTGTGCTCGGATTATTGGTTTTTGTTCATGAACTGGGGCATTTTTTAGCCGCCCGTGCCGCTAAAGTTAAAGTTGAGGAATTTGGTTTTGGTTTTCCCCCGAAAATTTGGTCTAAAAAGGTCGGTACAACAATCTATTCAATAAATCTAATTCCTTTGGGTGGTTTTGTTAAACTTTATGGCGAAGAAGGCAAGCATCTAAAAGATCCAAAATCATTTTTTGCCAAACCTTTAGCTTCGAGATTTTGGGTAATTGTGGCCGGGGTTTTAATGAATTTGGTTTTGGCTTGGGTTTTATTTTGGTTTGGTTTTAATGTTGGCTTGCCAGTTACGTCTACGCCAGCAGATCAGATTAAAAATGCCAAAGTAACTCAAGAAGTAATAATTTCTGAGGCCTTGCCTGATACACCAGCTCAAAAAGCTGGCTTGTCTCGGGGAGATATTGTGATTGCGGGAAATGGTCAGGCGATCACCACCCCCGAACAACTTTCGGAATTTACACAAAATCATATTGGGCAAAAGGCTGATTTTACCATTAAGCGCTATGGACTGAAAAAAAATTTGGAAATTACCCTTTCAAAAGATAAAAAAGCACCTTTGGGAGTAGCAGTTTTGGAATCCGAGCGAGTGAAAGTACCCTTTTTCCAAGCGCCGATTGTGGCGATAAAAGAAATTTATAATTTAATTAAATTGATAGTTCTAACATTAATTGGATTTTTTGCGACTCTTTTTGCGACCGGAAAAGCGACCGATGTTGGGACAGGACCGGTCGGGATCTGGTTTATCTTTAAGGTGGCGACCAAATTGGGCTTACCTTATATTTTACAGCTGACCGCTTTAATTTCGGTAAATTTAGCAATTATTAATATTTTGCCTTTCCCTGCCTTAGATGGCGGTCGGTTAATTTTTTGGATGATTGAAGCGGTATCTCGAAAAAGAGTCGCGCCCAGAATCGAAGGAATTATTCATGCGATCGGCTTTGCAATTTTAATTGCCTTAATTATTCTGATTACATTTCGTGATATAATGAACTTAAAATAAGTCAAAGTTGAAAAGGAGTAAGATGCGTTTTTCAAAATACTTTGCCAAAACTAAAAGGCAAATGCCGGGCGATGAAGAAACCGCCGGCGGTAAATTATTAGTAAAAGCTGGTTTTGTTTCTAAACTGGCTTCGGGTTTATATAATTTTTTGCCATTGGGAAATAGGGTATTATTAAAAATTGAAAAAATTATCCGTGGGGAATTAGACAAAGCTGGGGTGATTGAAATTTTAACCCCAGTTTTACACCCGGCCAAGCTCTGGAAAGATTCGGGCAGATTTGAGGCGGTAGGTGATGAATTATGGAAAATTAAAAACCCAAAAGGTGAAGAATTTGTATTGGCGATGACCGCCGAGGAAGTTTTTTCTGAGATTGCGAAAAATAATCTTCAGTCATATAAAGATTTGCCGGTGATTTTAAATCAATTCCAGACGAAAATTCGAAACGAAATTAGACCTCGAGCTGGACTTTTGCGGACTCGTGAATTTGTGATGCAAGATGCATATTCGTTTGATGTGGATTCGGCCGGGTTAGATAAAAGCCATGACTTGATGGTGAAAGTTTATGAAAAAATCTTTGCGCGTTTAGGAATTAAATTTCTCAAAGTTGAGGCTGATGTGGGGGCAATGGGTGGTTTGGCTTCTTTGGAATTTATGGTTAAAAATGAAGTTGGTGAAGATGAAATCGTAGTTTGTCCAAAATGCGGATACGCGGCAAATATTGATAAAGCTGAGTGTTTGATTTCTGGCGAAATGGTTCGAAATACTAAATATTTAGATCGGGAAAAAGTTAAAACTCCCAGAATGATTTCGGTTGTAGAAGTGACCGAATATTTAAAAACTAAAGAAGAAAATGTTTTAAAAACGTTGGTATTCAAAATTTTATGCACAAAAAAATTGGTGATAGCCGTAATTCGCGGTGATTTGAGTATTAATCCCAAGAAATTAGCCGGGGCAATTGGTGCAGAGGTTGAGATGGCCAGCGAAAAAGATTTAGAAGAGGCAGATTTAATGCCAGGATTTGTTTCACCGGTTGAGCTCGAAGAAGAGATTCAAGTGGTGGCTGATTCTTCGGTAAAATTAATGTCAAATTTTGTAGCTGGTGCCAATGAACGTGATTATCATTTTGTAAACGTTAATTTATCCGATTTTAAGCCTGATATTTGGACAGATTTGGTTCAGGTCAAAAAGGGCGATAAATGTAAGAATTGCGGTTCAAAATTGGAAATTGAAAAAGCAATCGAATTGGGGCATACTTTCAAACTTGGCGATAAATATTCAAAATCTTTAGGCGTTAAAGTGGCGAATTCCGAGGGCAAAGATGTTCCAGTGCAAATGGGATGTTATGGTATTGGTTTAGGAAGGGCGATGGCAGTAATCGCGGAAGAATTCGGCGATGAGAAGGGGATAAATTGGCCAAAATCAGTGGCGCCTTTTGAAATTTATTTAATTAATATTTCTGACTTAGATAAAATATCGCCGGTGGTTGATAAAATATACAATGATTTAGAAAAAGCGGGTTTTGAAGTTTTATATGATGATCGAGATTTTTCGGCAGGGATTAAATTTGCGGACGCGGATTTAATTGGGGCACCGGTGAGGATTGTGGTGAGCCAAAAAACTTTAGTAAAAAATGCGGTTGAGATAAAATTGCGTTCTCAACAAAAAACCGAACTCGTCCCGATTGAAAATTTAATCGAAGAACTCAAAAAATAATTATCTGAATGCTTAATTAAAGGTTGACTGGGGTGATTTTTTTAGGTATAATTTTTAATGGCAGTGCATATTGTACCTTTCCAGCCCGGAGGCGATGTGGGAGTGCAAATCAAACAAGATGGTTCAACTTTGATTTTTATTTGTCCAAATTGCCAAGAATTAAACACCCGAGCGGCGAATTTTTGCATTTGGTGCGGATACCATCTAATTGATCCGGAGGGTCAAAAAAAAGTTGACAAAACAGAATGTCCTGAGTGTGAGAATAAGACCCCCAACCTGGGTATTTTATGTGAGAAGTGTGGTAAGTCTCGATAGCCTGTATCCAAATCCAGATACCCGGAGGTGAGAGGGATGGTCTACTGCGAAAAGTGTGGGCGTCAGATGGGATTAACTCCGCGTCTTTATGGACGTCATTATCGATATGAATACAAATGTTCTTGGTGCGGATATTCTTTTAGTGAGCAATGTCACAATCTTAAAGACCGAAAGAGAAATGGTCGTAATAAGCATTTGGAATACTTGCGTCAGGAATTAAGTTTGTCATGCCAAAGAGGAAAAGCGGAGGCTACGGCGGAAATTATGCTTTTTTTCATTGAGGAAAAAGAAAGGATTCGTCAATTTAGACGTTTTTGCCGCACTTGTCCTGAAAAAGTTTCTCGAGAACAAATTGCAGCTGAAACTCCTTTTCGCTGGGAGATTTTCCAAACTTCACCGCGTTTCTTGAATCAATATCAAGAATATATTCCCAAAGTTTAGAGATTATTTTGAGCCGTTGCCGGCACTAATATTTAGTAGCTCGTAACGGCTTTTTTTATTCTAAAATTTAGGCTATAATGTAAGCAATGATTACGCCTCTGGAATTAA
>DATEAH010000008.1 GCA_035288465.1 Patescibacteria group bacterium
TGTCGATCGTGATGAAGGGTTGTATTTTATTCGATTCAAAAATAATAAAGCAGACCTTGTCGACAAAATCTGGGTTCTTACCACCGATTCCCTATACCCTAATCCTAATATGTTTTAGATCACTTTTAATTCTAAATCCTGCTATTTGATTCTAAATCCGAGAGGTGGTTTACCTCAAAACTATTCAGCCACCTCTTTTTTTGATTTGTTTTTTCCGTGATATTTTTGATGGGTTTCTTTAAGATGTTGGTCGGTAATATGAGTATAAACTTGGGTGGTGGTAATTGAAGAATGGCCGAGCATCGCTTGTACAGAACGGATGTCCGCGCCTGACCTGAGCAAGTCTGTGGCAAAAGAATGTCTCAAGGTATGGACAGTCACGGGCTTGGTAATGCCGGCACGGATTGAATATTTTCTGACAATCCGTTGGATAGTGCGTGGGGTCAAATGGGCAAAAGATTCAAATTCATCAGAAATATCTTTTTCTTTTTTTTCGAGAAAGCGGTGCCTGACAAAAAGAGCTTCGGAATTGTCAGTGCGTAGATCTAAATATTTTTTAATCCAATCACGGGCTGATTCGGACAAAAAGACCACTCGGCCTTTGCCGCCTTTACCAAGAATCGAAAATTCACCTTGTTTTAAATTGACGTTTCCTTTTTTTAATTTGACCAATTCAGAAACGCGCAAGCCGGTAGAGAAAAGCGTTTCCAAAATCGCCCGGTCACGAAGCCCGATAATTTGGTTTTTTTCGGTTTGTGTCGCCTGAAAAAGTTTTTCTAATTCCTCGGGTTCCAAAAAAGTAATTTCTTTTTCTTCAATGCTGGCTAATTCAATTTGATCTGCAGACAAACTTTTGATTTTTCTCTTGGCTAAATATTTCAACAAGGAACGCAGGGCGATTAAGTGGTAATTTTGAGTTTTCTTCTGCAAATAATTGCCTTTTTCATCCTTAAAGCGGTTTAAGTACAAACGATATTTTCGCATCAAATCAGCAGTAATTTTTGAGGGGGTAATGTCTTTAGAAAATTCCATAAACCTTTGGAGATAATGGTCATAATTTTGAACGGTCATTTCCGAATGACCTTTTTCAATTTCGCAATATTCTAAAAAATCGGCAATTAAATCTGAAAGACGCATTTTGCCTCCCTGGTAGGTTTTAATTATTTCTTAATTCTTATTTTACCTCATTTACTCCTAAATTCAAATATGGTAAAATTGGCTTATGAACAAATTGGTTTTCATCGACCATCAAATTTTTGATTTTATGAATAGTTTTGCCGGCCAAAATTATATTTTAGACCGGATATTTTCAATTACGGCTTTTTATTTTGTTTATTCGGTGCCGGTAATTTTATTATTTTGCTGGTTTTATTCTGATGACCTAAAAAAAGCTTCTTTTAAAGCTTTTTTCGCGGGAATGTTAGCCTGGTTTGGAGTTTCAAATTTAGTCGGTTCATTATATTTTCGACCCAGACCCTTTATTGCAGATGAACAAATCAAAGAATTGCTTTTTCACCGTCCAGATCGATCTTTTCCATCCGATCACGCGGCATTATTATTTGCAATCGCTTTCACCTTTTGGTTTTTAGGATATCGAAAACTTGGTTTAGGCTTTTTTGCGATTTCGGTGGCAGTTGTTATAATGAGGATAGTGGTAGGAATTCATTATCCAGCAGATGTCGCGGCAGGCACACTAATTGGATTAGCGATGGCAGTTTTGGTTTTAATTTTAAATAAGCAATTAGATCATTTAGTCGCGCCGATTATTAGGATTGCCAAAAAGGTAAAATTAGGATGACCATTGCTGTTGATTTGAAAAACCGATTTTTAGACGCTCTCTCATTTGTCATTTCCGGGATTTTTAGCCCGTATTTACTGAGCGTTTTTTTTGTTTTAGCAGTTGCTTTTATTAGTACCGTGGACGTCACCAAATTTTTGCCTTGGATATTGGTTGGTTTGTTTTTCTTAGCCGCGGTGCCGATTATTTATATTTTTTGGCTTCATGAAACCGACCAAATTTCCGACTTGCACATGTCAAATCATCAGGAAAGAAAATTACCTTTTTTGGTCAGCGCTGTTTCGGCCTTAATCGGCGTGATTATTTTATTTTTGATGCATGCCGCCACGCCGATTTTAGCCGTGACAACTGCATATGCGGTTAATGCTTTGGTAATTTGTGGGGTGACTTTGTATTGGAAAATTAGCATTCATTCCGCTTCATTCGCGGCTTCAGCCTTGATTTTAATGCTTTTTTTTGGCGCTAAATTTTGGCCATTGTTTTTATTTTGGATTCCCTTGGCATGGGCGAGGGTTCATCGCAAAAAACATACCCCAGATCAAGTTTTAGCAGGTGCAGTTTTGGCAACACTATTAACAATAATCGTTTTTTACGCCTTTGGCTATAAGATTGGGGGTTAAATGTCGGCAATTTTATCTGCAGTCTCTCATTTTATTATCGAAGTGGTTTCTCGCGCTGGATATGCGGGTGTAGCCGGATTAATGGCAATAGAGTCTGCCAATATTCCTTTGCCTTCAGAAGTGATAATGCCCTTTGCCGGCTATTTAGTTTTTTTGGGCAAATTAAACCTGTGGTGGACAGGTTTTTTTGGTGCGGTTGGCTGTTTGGTAGGTTCAGTTTTGTCATATTGGTTAGGTTATTGGGGCGGACGGCCCTTGATTGAAAAATATGGAAAATATGTTTTAATATCTCGTCACGATCTAAATTTAGCAGATAAATGGTTTCGACGTTTTGGCGAAGAAATAGTTTTTGTGGGGCGTCTTTTACCAATCATCCGAACCTATATTTCTTTCCCAGCCGGGATTGCAAAAATGAATTTTGCAAAATTCTCGTTATATAGTTTTTTAGGCTCTTTGCCTTGGTGTTTATTTTTAGCGTGGTTAGGTTTAAAATTAGGTGAAAATTGGGAAAAATTGCGCACCTATTTTCATGGTTTAGATTGGGTAATTGGAGTCTTGATACTAATTGGGATTATTTGGTGGATTTGGAGACACATTAGGCAAAGTAAAAAGTAAAAATGCAAAAGTAAAGATAAGGGTTTTCTCATTTACTATTGTTTGTTTGCTGATACATCTTGACAAAGATAGGTTTTTTTGGTATATTTTGATAATCTGGACAGAGTCGAAACGCACGGTCACGGAAAGGAGAGAGCCTAATGTCGTATGGCGAAGTAGCCCTAATTTCAGCAATTGTGGCGGTGATATTTTTCTCATTTGGGTATTTAAGTCGCAGCAATCAGGTAGCTAATGATTTGAAAAAGCTTGCCGAATACAAGTTGACTTATATTCGACGACAATTTTGGACTCGGAAAGATGGTTATGTAGATGAAGTGACGATTGATGGCGGAAAACATTGGTATGATGTTATCGAAGATAACGAAAAAGGGACACAAAGGTTGATTCCTAAAGCTGTTCAAAATACTTTTCGCATGATCGGGGCATTTTTGGGTGGAATTTCGGCGGAGGACTTGCCGCACAGCTTAATTGGATTTCCTACTAATAAGGATAAGCCTTCTGACCCCGTTGTTGATGAAGATCAATTAAACCAAGGTGCTGCTTTTGCGCGGAAACTCTTCGCTTCTGGTCAAGCTTGTCATTCTGGCCAAGAAGGAGTTTAACATTATATTATTTTCAACGATTTGTCCGAAGCCGGACGTGAGCTGCTATTCCATTTTGGAAAGCCTGAGTTTGCGTCCTCTTTTTTTATTTAGTAAAAAGGGTTATAATAAGATTTGAATTAAAGCTAATTTGAGATATTTTGAAATTTAGAAAGGTTGATAAATTGTACCAAAAGAAAATAATCAATAATGGTTTGAGGCTATTAACTATCCCCGTCAAAGCAACTAATGTCGTGACGGTTTTAGTTTTAGTAAAAGCTGGTTCTCGTTATGAGCTCGATGAAATCGCCGGCATTTCCCATTTTGCCGAGCACATGTTTTTTAAAGGTTCTGAAAAAAGACCTTCAACTTTGGCAATTGCCACCGCGGTTGATGCGGTTGGCGGTGAGATGAACGCCTTTACCTCCAAAGAATTTACTGGTTTTTATATTAAAGTTTCCAAAGATTATCTTGAATTAGCCCTAGACGTACTTTCAGATTTATTACAAGCGCCGCTTTTTAAACCGAAAGAAATTGAAAAGGAAAAAGGAGTGATTAGGCAAGAAATTAATATGTATGAAGATACGCCAATTAAATATGTTGATGATTTGATTGAAGTGGCTTTATATGGCGATCATCCTTTGGGTAGATTAATTATTGGTGATAAAAAAACGGTGAGCGGTTTGAATTTAGAAAAACTTAAAAAATATTTATATAATTTATATTTAGCGAAAAATGCGTTGGTGGTGGTTTCGGGAGCATTTGAGTCTGAAGCTAAAACGCAAAAATTAGTGGCTAAATATTTTCATTTGCCAAAAACTGGAAAACCGGCAGCGTTTGAAAAAATTAGAGAAAATCAATCAGAACCGAAAATAATTTGCAGAACCCAAAAAACCGAACAAAGCCATTTAGTCTTGGCTTTGCGCGGTTATAGTGCTCGAGATCCTAAAAAATATATTCTTAAAGTGATTTCCGTGATTTTAGGCGGGGCAATGAGTAGCCGGTTGTTTTTGGAAATTCGCGAAAAGCGCGGCTTGGCCTATTATATTAAAGCCTCGGCACCGACTTATTTGGATGCCGGTTATTTAATGATCAAAGCTGGTTTGGAAAATACCAAAGTGAAAGCGGCAATTAAGATTATCTTGAAAGAACTAACCAAACTTAAAACCAAAAAAGTCGCCGCCGCAGAATTGAAAAAGGCAAAAGAATACATCAAAGGCAATGTTAATCTTGATATTGAGGATTCGTTTGCTCAAGCCCAATTTTATGGTTTACAGGAATTGCTTTTAGACAAAATCAAAACCCCAGCCGAGGTTTTTAAGCTGGTTGATAAAGTTACTCCCGAAGATATCTTAAAAACCGCCAATGAGCTATTTAGTGATTATAACTTGAATTTAGCGATAATCGGTCCCAATTTTAAACCAGAAAATTTTAAAAATATTTTAACTTTTTAAAAAATAATTTAAAGGAGCCTAATGCCAAAACCTTCAAAGCCAAGATTGCCTAATTTGGAAAGAACCCTAATTGTTTTAAAACCTGATGCAATTAAGCGTGGAATTATTGGCGAAATCTTATCACGTTTTGAAAAAGCTGGTTTAAAAATTGTGGCTATGAAAATGGTTTGGATTGACAAAGACTTAGCTGGCAAACATTATGATGAAGATCTTGCCAAGCGTCGTGGCGAGCACGTTCGGCAATACAATATTGATTTTATTACCCAAGGTCCAACCGTAGTGGCGGTCTTAGAGGGCATCGGGGCAATTGAAAACGTGCGGAAAATGGTTGGTGACACTGAACCAAAATCTGCAAAGCCCGGGACAATTCGTGGCGACTATTCGCATGTCAGTTACGATTATTGCAATAAACAGGGCGTAGTCACAAAAAATATTATTCACGCCTCATCTGACACGGATTTTGCCTCGCGGGAAATCGCCCTTTGGTTTGCGATTGACGAGATTCACGACTACAAACGTTCTGATGAAGACGTGATGTTTTAAACTTCTATGAATTATCAATTATATTTTTGGCTATTTTTAGCTTGCGCGATTTTGTCATATTTATTGACCTTGTTGGTGATTAGGTTAGCAGACAAATGGCGAATCTATGATTTGCCTTCACCGCGCAAAATTCATGCCAAACCTATCCCCAGATTAGGCGGTTTGGCAATTTTTGGTGCCTTTTTAATCATAATCTTATTTTCAGTAGTTTTTAGACCTGATTTGTTCCATTTTTCGCCTTGGATTTGGTGGCACGTGATTGATAAGCGCTTATTTGGGGTAATTTTAGGCGCCATTGTTTTGGTGATAGTGGGAGTGATTGATGATGTTAAAGGCTTGAATCCATTCACGAAATTGTTTTGGCAAATTGCCGCCGCGGTGATGGTAGTAATTTCCGGAGTTGGCATTGACATGATCCGCAATCCCTTTGGTGGACCAATGATTGCCTTAAACCAATTTCAAATCCCGATTCATTTTTATGGCTATATATACCATTTTGTGGTCATTGGCGATTTATTTGTGATTTTTTGGATCGTGTTAATGATTAATATTGTAAATTTTTTGGATGGTTTGGATGGCTTGGCAGCTGGTGTCTCGTTGATTGCTTTTTTGGTTTTGTTCTTTTTGAGTTTAACCCCAGCCATTAATCAGGTTTCTACCGCCTTATTATGCTTGATAATTGCCGGCACCTTAGCGGGTTTTTTGCCAAAAAACTTTTTTCCAGCCAAGATTTTTATGGGTGATTCAGGCAGTATGTTTTTAGGTTATATGATTGCCTGTTTGGCGGTGATTTCAGGCGGAAAGGTTGCGACCAGCCTTTTGGTTTTAGGCTTTCCGATTTTAGACGGGTTATGGGTGGTGGGGAGAAGATTAATTCACAAAAAATCACCCTTTGTGGCGGATAAAAAACATCTTCACCATCGTTTATTATCCGTGGGGTTGAGCCAAAGACAAGTGGTTTTAATAATTTATGCGATGTCAGCAATTTTTGGCGGGGTGGCCTTAATGTCACAAACTCGGGAGAAATTTATGGCTTTAATCTCTTTAATTATTTTGATGGTTTTTTTGGGCCTATTTTTAATTGTGATAGAATGGAAGAAAGAGAGTAGAGAATCGGAGAGAAAATGAAAACTGAGCAAAAAAAGAAAATTCAAAAAATAATTTTAATAATCATTACCGCAATTTTGGCAATTGGAATGATTTTACCGTTTACCTCATAATTTAGGAGGGGTTTTGGACGAAGAAGAACTACCAAGCCACGAACTCAGAGATAAAGAAGAATTAGTCTTAGTTGCTGGTAAGCATTGGTTTTTAATGCTCAAGCCGCTTTTATGGACCTTTTTGGGATTAATAATTGTGTTTGTAGTTTTGAGGATTGGTGGAGCTTCGATTTATTTTACGGTCGCTTTTTTTCTATGGTTGGCTTTGGGTATGACTTATTTTATCGCCAATTATATTGTTTGGGCGAGAACTAAGTACTTTTTGACTAATATGAGAATTATTGTTGATGAACAGAAAAGTTTATTTGCTAAAGAGATTACGGAAATTGAATTAGAAAATATCCACAATGTTTCATATAAAATTTCAGGGGTGGTGTCGGCTGGTTTTAATTTTGGTAATGTAATTTTGCAATCTTTTGGCGCTCCAAAACCATTAATATTAAAAAATGTCAGCAAACCAGCTCGGGTGCATTTGCGAATCAGCCAAATGATGGCAGAATTGCACGAGGAAGAAGAACAAAACCAGGAAATTGAGCCCAAAATAAAACACCCCAGAAAATATATTCCTAGGGCGCCTCATTTAGAAGAAGATAACGAATAGCCGCATTTTAAGCTTTAACTGAAATTAAAACTTTCCTTTTTGCTTTATTGTAATGGCTATTATTTTTTTTACTCTCAAAAATTAAAATCCCGTCAGCTTTTGCAAAAATCGTATGATCTTTACCGATACCGACGTTTAAGCCCGGATAAAATTGGGTGCCTCTTTGACGAACAATAATCTGGCCAGTTTTAATTTTTTGACCGCCAAAGATTTTTACTCCCAATCTTTTTGATTTTGAATCACGGCCTAAGCGGGTACTACCCTTGGCCTTGGTATGTGCCATAATCACTCCTTTCAGTCGCTAAAATCAAAAATCAAAATGTAAAAATTAAAAATACTGTCACACTTTTAATTATTAATCTGAATTTTTGCTATTTACTCTTTAATCTTAATTTATTATATTCCAAATTCTAGAGCTTGTCAATATTGGCAAAAATTGTAGGTTTGCTAAACTAAACTTGGAGGTGATTTTTTTATTATGTCTAACTTCGTTCATCTTCATGTTCATTCGGAATTTTCCTTACTGGATGGTTTAGGCAAAATTGACCTTTTAATCAATAAGGCCAAAATTTTAGGTATGGAAGCATTAGCCATAACTGATCATGGTTCAATGTACGGCGTACTGCAATTTTACAAAAAAGCCAAAGCGGCTGGCATTAAACCAATTTTAGGAGTTGAAACTTATGTGGCACCTCGAACCATGGCTGATAAAACGCCGCGTATTGATACCAACCCATATCATTTGGTTTTATTGGCGAAAAATAACCAAGGTTATCAAAACCTCCTTAAAATTGTTTCAGCTTCGAATATTGATGGTTTTTATTATAAACCCAGAATTGATAAAAAAACTTTATCAAAATATACCGAAGGGATTATTGCTCTTTCAGCCTGCTTGCAAGGAGAACCGGCGCAAAAAATTTTACTTCGTGATTTAGCCGGGGCGGAAAAAGCTGCCCAAGAATATAGCGAAATGTTTGGCAAGGGAAATTATTATTTAGAAATTCAAGATCATCCTAATATGGAAGAACAAAACCGCGTCAATAAAGAAATTATTAAAATTGGCCGCAAACTTGATATTCCGCTCGTCCTTACCAACGATGTGCATTATGTTGATTCAAAAGATCAGGAAGCGCACGAGATTTTGTTATGTGTGCAAACTCAAAAAACGATTCAAGATAATGACCGGATGAGTATGGCCTTTGACGATTTTAGTCTCAAATCAGAAAGTGAAATTGCTATGAATTTTAAAGAATATCCAGAGGCTTTAGAAAATACCCAGAAAATTGCCAATGAATGCAATGTTGAATTGAGTTTAGGAGAATTTATCTTGCCAAAATTTGCCGTGCCTGGCAAAATGACGGCTGAAAAATATTTAGAGGAACTTTGTTATGAAAATTTGCCGAAAAAATTCGGCTTCACTAAAGACAAACCGGTTAAAACTGATTTGGCAAAAGAGGTTTTGGAAAGATTAAAATATGAACTCTCGATTATTGAAACGACTGGTTATGCGAATTATTTTTTGATCGTGTCTGAATATGTGAACTGGGCGAAAAATCAAGGAATTTTAGTCGGTCCAGGAAGAGGATCAGCGACTGGTTCTTTGGTTTCCTATTTAATTGGGATTACGGACGTGGAACCGATTAAATATAATTTACTCTTTGAGCGATTTTTAAACCCAGAAAGAATCTCGATGCCTGATATTGATATTGATTTTGCAGATGATCGGCGCGGCGAAGTGATTGAACATGTGACGCAAAAATATGGGAAAAATAATGTCGCTCAAGTTGTTACTTTTGGGACCATGGCCGCTCGGGCCTCGGTGAGAGATACTGCACGAGCTTTAGCGTTGCCTTATTCGTTTGCGGATCGATTAGCAAAAATGATTCCAGCCGGCATGAATTTAAAAACCGCCTTAGAAAAAGTGCCAGAATTGGCTGAGGCATATCGCCAAGACGGCCAAGCTAAAAAAACTTTAGATTTGGCGCAAAAATTAGAAGGGGTAAGCCGCCACGCCTCTGTTCACGCGGCCGGGGTAGTTTTTGCGGACAAGGCCTTAACTGAATATGTGCCTTTGCAATTAGCGCCACATGGTGAAATTTCTCTTTTAACCCAATATTCAATGTATGATTTGGAAGAAGTTGGTTTAGTGAAAATGGACTTTTTAGGTTTGTCAAACCTGACCGTGATTCAAGACGCAATTAAAATTATCGAGAAAACGAAAAATAAAAAAAATGATATTCAAAATATCCCGCTTGATAATCCTGAGACTTTTAAACTCTTAGCTAAAGGTGAAACCACGGGCGTGTTTCAATTTGAATCAGACGGGATGAAACGTTATTTGAAGGAATTAGAACCAACCAGACTCGAGGACTTGATCGCGATGGCCGCCCTATATCGTCCTGGACCTATCGAAAGCATCCCGCATTATATTAATAACAAGCGTCATCCTGGTGAGGTGAAATATCTTCATCCGGATTTGAAGCCGATTTTAGAGCCGACTTATGGGACTTTGGTTTATCAAGAACAGCTTTTTAAAATTGCCCAAGTCATGGCCGGTTTTACTTTAGGTGAGGCAGATATTTTAAGAAAAGCAGTTGGCAAAAAAATTAAGAAATTATTAGATGAGCAAAAATCAAAATTTATTAATGGTGTGATTAAAAAAGGTTTTGGCAAAAAATTGGCTGATCGGCTTTGGAGCTTTATTGAGCCATTTGCTTCTTATGGGTTTAATAAATCACATTCCGCCGCTTATGCTTTAATTGCATATTGGACAGCGTATTTGAAAGCAAACTTTCCCTCGGAATTTATGGCGGCTTTGCTGACTTCGGATAAAAATAATACTGACCGGGTAGCGATTGAAATTGCCGAATGTCAACGTTTAGGCTTAGCAGTTTTACAACCCAGTGTGAATGAAAGCTTTGAAAATTTTACCGTTTTAGCGGATGGCAATATCAGATTTGGATTAGGGGCAGTTAAAAATATTGGCCCAATGCCGATTGAGGCGATCGTTGAAGCTCGGAAAAAAGGTGGTGCATTTAAATCAGTTGAGGATTTTTGCAAACGAGTTGATTTTATGCAGGTTAATAAAAAGGTGGTGGAAAGTTTGGTGAAATCTGGGGCGATGGATGATTTGGGCGAGCGAGGTAGTTTATTGGCTGGTTCAGAGCAAATCCTAAAATATGCCAATAATTTGCAAAAAACTAATCGTGCCGGCCAGGTGGCTTTATTTGAAACCACTGGCCCGCAAGTTAATTTTTCAGAAAGTTTGAATTTACCAGAGATTGAACCTGTTGGCCAGCGACAAAAATTATCTTGGGAAAAAGAATTATTGGGAGTATATTTGTCTGGTCACCCGCTCGCAGATTTTGAGCAATTTTTAGCCCAATCTGCAACCCCAATCTCGACTTTAAATAATCATCACGATGGCAAAAGGGCACGGATTGGCGGCATGATTACCAGAATTAAAAAAATTATTACCAGAAATGGCGAGCCGATGGTTTTTGCCACCTTGGAAGACAAAACCAATTTTGTCGAAGTTTTGGTTTTTCCCAAAATTTTAGCCGCGAATTCGGAAATTTGGCGCGAAGATAATGTGGTAGTGGTCACGGGTAAAATTAATTTAAAAGATAACCAATTAAAAATATTAGCCGATTCGGTGCAAGAAGTTGGCGAACAGATGAGTTTAGAGGATGAACCGGGTTTGATTAAACCTGAAAAAGAAGAAGTTGGGGTCAGCATTTTGCATTTAAAAATTCCTAAAATTGGCGCGAATAAAATGTTATTAAGCTTAAAAGAGATTTTAATTAAATATCCGGGTGAGACGGAAGTGATTTTATTATTGCCTCAAAATGGTGGTTTAAAAGAGGTCAAAATTAAGACGAAAATTGAATTGACTGAGGATTTATTAATTGAACTCAAAAACTTATTATCGGAAAGTCGTGTTTCGGTTAAACAGTTAAAGAGTTAAGTAGTTAAGTTGTTTTTTCGATTCACATTAGGTTCATCGTCGACTTAAAATTGTTAATTGCGATCTGTTTCCGCCAGCTGGCGGATGTTTTTCGGTGGTACTTGACAAATAGCATTTGATGGCATATAATGTGAATATCTGTTCTAATTCAACTCTGGGAAGGAAGTGATGCTTACCGAAAACGAGTTATACACCGCGTCAACCAGACGTACGCCACAATCACGCGCTGTAGCTTGATGCTCTTCGTGGGGGAGACCGTGGTAGAGAGACACACCAGTAGCCACAGCACCACCTACTTGGGGGAAGGTGAACCGAGTGACGTCGTCCGACGAAGCAACGCGAACCAAGACCAAGAAGGCCGCGACACCCTGGACATGGCTTCTATCCAATCTTGGAGCCAAGCTTCAGTACTGTTCGGGGGTAGGTTACCTGTTCGCCGACAACGGCTCAGGTGACTGCCTAATACAGAAGTTGTCCGGCAAGGAGGCTACCAGCAAGTCTCAGTCGATGACAGAGACTGATCTGAACGCCTTTGATCCGGCCAACTACGACACCCTCCTCGGTTGCCCAGAGGGCTGCACCAACATTCCCTCACGGATCATCGTGCGGATGTTCTGGAAGGAGAAGTTTCCGCGCTGCCAGGCTTACCTGAACCATGAGGAAGCGGTTTTGGTCTTCACGGACAAATCAGGCAAGATCAAGGCAGGCATCCTTCTCCGGCCGCATGACAATCCAGCAAAGGAGCTGGAAACCCGCAGGCGACAAGCCGACCGTGCTCGGTCAGCCGACTACAACGCCTGTCAGCAGGAGTTGGGACGTTAGTACGACCTTTGGCGCCAAGGGTCGCAAAACTGGGGCAGTACCCAACGCATTCACAGGGTATTGCCCTTCTTCTTTTTTTGGGAAAAGATCTTGCTAAAATTTAAATCTTAAGATACAATAATTAAAGACAATCAACTAATATAATTAACCAAAATGAACATAATTGAAGAAATTGAAAAATCACAAATTAAAAATCGCCCTCAAATTAAACCGGGCGATGTGGTGGCGGTGCATCAAGAAGTTGAAGAGGGCAACAAAAAAAGAATCCAGATTTTTAAAGGCACGGTGATTCAGGTTTCAGGATCTGGAGCTCGAAAATCAATCACGGTTCGCAAAATTAGCCTGGGAGTGGGCATTGAAAGAGTTTTTCCAATCCATTTGCCGACGATTACTAAAATCACGGTTCTCAAGAGTAGTCATGTTCGTCGGGCAAAATTATATTATTTACGCGGCCGAAAAGGCAAAGGTTTAAGGCTTAAAGAAAAAACCGTTGCCGCAGACGTGATTCAGCTTCAAGAAAAATTAGAAAAAGAAGAAAAGGTCAAAGTAGATCGCGACCTTGAAAATAAAAAAGCGGATGGCGCGAATGAAAATAAAAAAGCAGACCAAGCCAATACTGGCGAAAAAGCGGAAAAGACCGAAAAGCTTGCAAAAGCAGAGAAAATTAAAGAAAAACAGCCGTCTCAAGATTCCAAAAATAAATCATGAGCAATATCTCTTAGGACTAGGCTTTAAAAATATCGTTGGTGTTGATGAGGTTGGCCGCGGTTCATGGGCTGGACCTTTGGTGGTGGCGGCAGTTCAGCTTCCGATAAAAAATAGACTTTATCATTTACGCGACTCGAAATTATTAACCGCTCAAAAAAGATTAAAACTCGCTCGCAAAATTAGAAAAACTAGCTCCTTCGCGATTGGCCAAGTTGAAGTTTTTGAAATCAATAAATTAGGATTAGGGCAAGCCTTACAATTAGCTTTTAGGCGGGCAATTTCTAATTTAAAAATAAAACCCGATTTTATTTTGGTCGATGGTTTTAGACTTCCTGATTTAAAAATTAGCCAAAAAGCGATTATTGCTGGTGATTTAAAATGTGCTTCTATCGCGGCCGCGTCAATCGTGGCAAAATCATATCGAGATTCGCTGATGGAAAAGTTAAGCCGAAAATATGTCGGGTATTATTTGGAAAAGAATAAAGGTTATGGTACGCATCAGCACCAAAAAGCCTTAGCGGTTAATGGACCTTGTGAGATTCACCGGAATTATCGACCAATCAGAAAGCTTAAATTCGAATATCGAAATTCTAAATCCTAAACAAATTCAAATGACCAAAATAGTTTAGAACATTCGAACATTATTATTTTAAAAATTGTTTCGAATTTCGTGCTTCGAGTTTCGAATTTCAAAAATTCCGGAGGAATTTTATGATTTATCCTTATAAAAAACCAACTTTGGGAGCGTGGGGCGAGAAAGTGGCGGCTAATTATTTAGCCAAACTCGGTTTTGAAATTTTAGAACGAAACTATACCACTAATTTGGGTGAATTAGATTTGATTGCGAAAGAGGGTGGCGTGGTGGTTTTTGTAGAGGTGAAAACTAGGACTAGCCGCAGTTTTGGCTTGCCTCAGGAATCAGTGAATTTTAAAAAACAAAATAAAATTGTCCGGGTGGCTTTGCAATATTTACAGCAACACCGGCTTTCGCACCGGACTTGGCGGATTGATGTGGTGGCGATCGTGATGAACCGCCGAACTCATAAAGTTGAGAATATTGAACTAATTAGAAATGCGGTGACGAGATAAATATTGGGGCTTTTTTTATTTCAGATAATGTGATATACTTGATTAAAGTCATTGCGGGTTAGTGCAACTGGCAGCCAGCACGGCAGACACTGAATCTGCAAATCCAAGTTCGAACCTTGGACCCGCAGCCATAGAATCTACAAAGGGTGGTGAAGCGTGATGGTCTGTACAAAATGCCATATCCATAATATGGATAGTTCGAAGTTTTGTTCTAATTGTGGTGAAAAACTTCTTGAGAAATGTTCAATTTGTGCTTTTTCACATCCTTTAGATTCCGCATATTGCACCGAGACTGGTAAAAGGTTTGTGACCGCCGAGACTAACAAAAAGATCCGAAGCGAACAAGAAGAACATTTCCTCGAGCTATACAGAACAAGAATAAAGCTTAACACAACAATTGCCGGTTTTGTTAGCTTTTTCCTGTCTTTAACAACCTTGTCAATTATAGGGTATTACTATCATTCTGCGGCTGGTCTTGAAACTGATCTATTTTTTATTATTTTCTGGTCAACTATAGCGAGCATAGTTCTCACTTGCATAGTGTGTATGTACACAGATATGTTTTTAGATTTAATTTATCATCGAAGATTTAACCGCCGACATCCATAGACCAACCAATTCTCGAAAACAGCTAACCTATTCCTTGTAATTTTATTTTTCCGCCCTGTCGGGTCAATTACTTTCACAACCTGATTAGGGCTTTTTTTATTCTTGAAAAATGATAAAATTAGAGTGAGGTTTGAAATGGACAATAAAATTCGAGTCAGAATTGCACCGTCGCCAACCGGACCATTGCATTTAGGCACCGCCCGAACCGCTTTGTTTAATTTTTTATTTGCCCGAAAATCAGGCGGCAAATTTTTATTGCGGCTTGAAGATACTGATCAATCCCGTTCCACCATGGAATTTAAAAAAAACATTGTCGAAGGTTTTAAATGGCTCGGTTTTGAATTTGATGAAGCGCCGTTATATCAAATGGAACGATTGGCAAAATATCAAGAAATGGCACAAAAATTAGTCGAGTTAGGTTTTGCGGAAAAAATTGATTCGGCGATTGTTTTTAAAGCCAAAATCGCGCTTGAAAAATTACAAATTGATTATAAACCAGTTAAGGCATTTTCTAAATTTGATAAAGAGGCTAAAAAACCGAAGGAAAGTTATTATCTAAAAAATATTGGCAAAGATTTGATTCATGGTCCAATTTCCGGAACAGTTTCCAATTCAGTTTTATTGCGTTCAGATGGCATTCCCACTTTTCACCTGGCAGTGGTGGTAGACGATGAAGAAATGAAAATTTCGCACGTGATTCGCGGTGACGATCATTTGCCAAACACACCTCTGCATATTATTTTGCAAAAAGCTTTGGGTTTTGAGATCCCAATTTATGCGCACTTGCCGATGATTTTAAATATTGACCATACCAAAATGAGCAAGCGTGGTCAAAATGTGAACTTGTCAGATTATCGGGCTGACGGATATTTGCCCAAGGCTTTGATTAATTTTTTGGCTTTGCTGGGTTTTTCGCCGAAGGGCAAGGACCAAATTGTCAGTTTAGAACAATTAATTTCGGAATTTGACTTTTCCAGAGTCCAAAAATCGCCGGCGGTTTTTGACCGGGAAAAATTAGATTATTTGAATGGTTATTACCTTCGTAAATTGTCAGCTAATGATTTAGATAAATTATTGAGGGAAAGTTTTTATCCCAAAACTGAGAAAAAAACCTTGGTTTTGAGTGCGGTTTTGCAAAGCCGGCTGATAAAATTAGCCGATGCTCGCGAGATGTCACAATTCTTCTTTAAGGAAGTAACGGTTTCTAAAGATATTTTGATATTCAAAAAATCTGATGCTGCTAAAACCCGACAAGGACTTCGGGAAACTTTGAAGGCTTTGGAAAAAGTTGGTGAAACGGATTGGGAAAATCAAGACCAATTGAATCAGATATTAGCCGAAGTCGTAAAAGATAATCAGCTTGGCAATGGCGATGTTTTTTGGCCTGTTAGAGCCGCTTTATCTGGAGTTGAACAAAGTCCTTCACCGGTTGAGTTGCTTCAGATTTTGGGACGCGACGAGAGCTTAGCGAGAATTAAAAAAGCGATTGAGAAATTGAACTAAAAATATTCTCTACAAATTACGAAAATTATACGAAAATACATAATCATTTTTTTATTTTTGTACAGTTTTGTATTAAGTAGATTAATTTATTATTGACTTTTTGGGATTTATATAGTAAAATATTGATGATCTGCACGAACGCCTGACTCGAAAGGGATTGGTTTGCTTGGCTCGGCTAAATCCCAAAGATTTAGATTATATTGTTTTGCACACATTCGGCATTTTGTCAGAACCAGACAAACAAAATCATCCGATCCTTCACCCTGAAACTATTGCCAGGCTGGATAAAGTAGCGGAATATTGTCATGATTTTAAGAAGACGATTTTACTATCTCAAGCTTGGAGCCAAGCTAATTGGATTCCTGACATAGAGGAAAATTATTTAATACACCACGGATTTGTTTCTAATTCCTTGATATGGAAACCAAACCAACCAACGATTGGAACGAAAATCGGTGGAACGAGTGGGGAAGTCAGATTGGCTTTAAATATGAGTAATCCTTCGTTGCTGACTGATTTCACGCTCAATATCGGTTTTGTTACCAACCGAATCCATATGCCAAGAGTCAGGTGGTTAGTGTGGTTTATCAGCCGCAAGTTGGGGATTAAGGTTCAATTTTATCCGATTTATTCTGAACGTAAAATTCCTCTGTTTCGAGCAGTAATTCAGGAAATGGTCGCCTTTGCACTAATGTTTATTACCTTTGACCCGCGAGCAGAGGGAAGGTTTTTCCGCTTTCTGCAAAGCCTTATTCCTGGCGGATAAAATCATTTCAATTTGGCCTTTTGGCTGTTTCAGCTGGAAGGCTTTTTTTATTACTCAAAATGAGATAAAATATAGGTATATTCCGGGGTCGTCTAGCGGCAGGACGAGAGGTTCTGGTCCTCTAAACCGGGGTTCGAATCCCTGCCCCGGAGCCACGAAAAATGACTCAGCCATAAAATGACTCAGCCACGCTTCGCTGTCTCGTAGCGATAGAAAGGATTTTATCTTATGCCCAACCCAGAAGAAGAACAGCCATATCTTACTCCAAGAGAAGTCGCCCGCTTTGATCCCTATGGAGTTAGAAAGCAAGCTTTAGAAAAAGAAGCTGAGTCTTTAGAATCCCAAGCCCCAAAACCAACTCCAGAAGAAGTAGTTGAAAGACCAGACATCTTAGAAGCTTCTGAGATTATGAAAGATGACTTTTTTGGTCCAGAAGAAATAGGGAAAGCCTTTCAAGTAGAACTAGATCCAAATGAAATCCCTGCTCAGCCCTTCTCAAGAGAAGAACTTGAACACTTTCAACAAGAAGGATATTTCCTCTCTCTTAGAATTGATCATGACAAGGATGGTAATCCTCTCACCATTCAACAACTAAAATCTCTCTATGGATTAGACCCCAAAGATCCAAACACTAGAATCTTCTATCAACAAGATTGGTATGAAAAACCAGAAAACTCCGATCCTTTCTACACTACTCAAACCCCTAAAGTTCAATGGTCTTTAACTAAAAAAGAAGTCCTTGATGACTCAACTACAATAAATTATCAAGATCAAGAAACCATTCTAAACCAATATACTCAACAACAATCTCCTCACTTAGAACCAAACCACACCATCCAAAGAAGAGAAGCTGTTGACATCGCCTATGATCTAGCATTAGCCTATTTATCCAAAGGAGAAAAACAACTCCCTACAAGATATGACTGGTCTAAAACTAAACTCACCCAAGGGGCGTACTCCGGCGAGTTTGCTAATCTTGGCGACTTTGATGCGAAGGGTTTCCTTGTTGATGCGAGTCTTCCTGAGTATTCCCGTGCCTTTTTGGGGGTTTGCCCCTCGGTAGTTTCTGAAATTGAAACTTGATCTTTGAATTTTTGATATCTTTTGTCTCTTTTGATGTTTTGGTTTTCGTTTTTTTGAAATTTAAATGAGACACTCATCAATCCCTTTTTATGGTGTCTCATTTGTCTCATCCGCCTTGGCGAGCCTTCGGCGAGA